>CAVGWP010000012.1:0-29452 GCA_963633095.1 bacterium
TCGCATACGGGTATTTACTGCGGACAGACGAAATAATGCTGCCTGTGTTTATTTCCTCAAACGCAGCATCAGCATTTTTAGCATAAGCCGCGGCGGCTGAATCTTTTGCACCGTAGATCACGACACCGTCTATCAGGTCAACATAGTAATACTGATCGTCATCATCCATGACATAGTAACCAAGCGAACAATCGCCGATTTTCTGAACAGATTTCGGCACAATAACAGCTTTGAGATTAAAGCAATCCATAAATGCGCTTTCGTTGATACATTCAAGACCTTCTCTCATAACGGCAGTCGAAAGGTTGGTGCAAAGTTCAAATGCTCTTGCTCCGATCTCGGTAACACTGCTCGGAATGTCGATCATTTCGAGCGAGCGGCAGTTACAGAAGGCATAACCGTTTATCGCTTTAACGCTTTCGGGAATAGTTATGAATTTCAAGCCTGTGCACTGCTCGAAAGCACCTTCGCCGACTTCGGTCAGACCTTCGGGAAGATATATGCTCTGAAGCTGAGGGCAGTTGTAAAACGCGTAATTTCCGAGCGTTTTCAGGCTTTTCGGCAAGATGACCATGCTGAGATTTTCACATTCGGAAAACGCGCCGTCACCGATAACTGTGATAGTGTCGGGAAGTGTAATGCCTGTTAATTTATCCATCTTACGAAAGGCGGTTTGAGCTATTTTAACAATGGGTTTGCCGCCGACAGTTTCGGGAAAGGTGATATTTCCCGAAATATCACCGCTGCACCCTGTGACAACGGCGTTGCCGTTTTCGACTGTGTACTCGATCATGCCGACCGCGCCAGCACTCGTTACTGCGGCAGTCGATGTCAGAGCAAGGACGGTTGCCAGACACAAAACGATCGAAAGCAATTTTTTCATAATTATCTCCCCCTTCGGTTTGTTTTAATAGATTATAACATATTTTACATATAAGCGCAAGAAACATTTTCATTGCCGGCGGCAATGCCGGCAGCGAAGCTGCTTTGCTATATAGCCTCCCCTGTGTAAGGGGAGGTGGGGCGGCTTGCCGCCTCGGAGGGGTTGTTAAATAATGCAGCTATAAAACAACCCCTCAGTCACTCCGTGACAGCTCCGTACCGGAGCCCGTCCCCTCTGTCACCGTGGGGAGGCTTTTCTGTGCATAGCCGACGGTCGGGCAGCAGAACTGCTATTCACGCTTGGCTTACTGTCGGGCAACAAAGGCAGCCACTCGCAGAAACCGAGTGCGGCATGGCAACCGTGCCAACGGGCAACAAAGCTGCTTTGCCGCCGACGAGGTCGGTTTGCCGTGGGTAGATACATCTTATCCAACTTTTAATGCCCGACAAGAACCTAACTTCTTGTCGGGCATTTTTTGTACTCTCTCGCACAAACTCCCCGCGTCCTGCCCACCATGGCAATGGTCGGGTCAGCTGATGAGTCCGATGACAAAGATCGCAATTATCAGCACGGGAAGCACGATAATAAAATACCACTTCATCCACGAGCGTATCTTCAAGCCCTTGCCGATATTGGCTTCCTTCTGATAATTCTTAAAGCCCCAGCCCCACTTTGTGACGCAGAACAAAAGATAAACCAGCGAACCGAGCGGCAGGAGAATATTGCTGACAAGGAAATCCTCGCTGTCGAGAATATCTCTTGCGCCGATCGGCGTTACACCGCTGAGAATATTGTATCCGAGCACGCACGGAATGCTCAGGAGCAGTATGATAACGCCGTTGATAATTGCCGATTTTCTGCGGCTTATTTTAAAATTGTCCATACATGACGACATTATATTTTCAAAAACGGCGATAACCGTTGAGAACGAAGCGAATGTCATAAACAAGAAGAACAAGCTGCCCCAAAGTCTGCCGCCGGACATATTGACAAACACATTCGGCAGTGTGACAAAGATAAGGCTCGGCCCTGATGTGACCTCGACCCCGTAGCTGAAGCACGCAGGGAAAATGATCAGTCCCGCCGACACCGCGACAAACGTATCGAGCGCACAGATACGGGCACCCTCGCCTGCCAAAGTGCGTTCACGGCTCATATAACTGCCGAAGATCTCCATTGCGGCAATTCCGAGGCTGAGTGTGAAAAACGCCTGATTCATAGCCGAAGCGACAACATGACCGATACCGACCGAATTTACATTGTCCATATTCGGGACAAGATAGAAGCTGAGTCCTTCCTTTGCACCGGAGAGCGTGAAGCTGTGCACCGCGAGCACAAGGATCAGCACAAAAAGTGCGCTCATCATGACCTTACTGACACGCTCAAGCCCTTTACGCACTCCGACACTGCAAATAAGTATTCCCGCAACGACTGTTATCGCCATCCAGATACCCATTTCCAAAGGGTCTGCAAGCATATCCGTAAACACCTTTGCACTCGCCTCGGCGTTCATATCCGAGCTGAAAGTGCCCGATGCGAACTTGAAAAAGTAGTTGAGCATCCAGCCCGAAACATTGGTGTAGTACATCATTAAAATGTAGCACCCGAGCAGGGCAAACCAACCGTGGATATGCCATTTCGACTTCGGCTTTTCTAAAGTCTTGTAAGCAAGAACCGCGCTTTTACGGCTTGCTCTGCCGACTGCGAGCTCCATTGTGAGCACAGGCAATCCCATTATAACAAGCATTACAAGATAGATAAGCACGAAAAATCCGCCGCCGTTTTGACCGACGATATACGGAAACCGCCAGACATTGCCTATCCCGATAGCACAGCCCGCGCTGACAAGCAAAAAGCCGAGCCTTGATTTAAAAGATTCTCTTTCCATTAAAAATCCCCCGATAAAAGTGTGTAAAATAAAAAAGTTTTAAATCTCCGCCTTAAGTCGAGCGGAGAATATCCGCATTAAGTATACTAAATCCGACTTTAAAAGTCAACTTTGAACCCGAAAAACATACGATATACGGAATTTCGGGTCGGAACTTCGGACATACTAAAACGGGTGATTTTATGAAACCTGATAAGAAATCTTTTATTGCGGCGGCAGGCGGCTTTTTTGTGGGGATCGTCAACGGTCTGCTCGGTGCAGGCGGCGGGACGGTCGCGGTGCCGGTGCTGAAGGGCGTGCTCGGCGACCGAAAAAAGGCGCATATAAACTCTGTCGCGCTGATACTGCCGCTGAGCGCGCTGAGCGCGGCGGTCTATTTAAATGGCGGGGTCAAAGTCGGTGAGGAAATGTTTATTCTTGTGCCGTTCGGACTGATTGGCGCGCTTACGGGCACATGGCTTATGAAACATATCAGCGGTAAATTACTCGGGCGTGTTTTTTCGCTTATGCTTATTTATGCGGGGGTGCGAATGCTGTTTGCTTGACTTTTTGATATACGCCGCGGCAGGCTTTTTTTCAGGCACGGCAGGCTCGCTCGGGATCGGAGGAGGCGGTATTTTAATTGTTATACTGTCGGCGTTTTTGGGATATTCTCAGCAGTCGGCTCAGCTATATAATCTGCTGTTTTTTCTGCCGATCGCGCTGCTTTCAACAATAATTTACGCCCGCCGAAAACAGGTCTGCTTTCGTGCGGTGGTGTTTATGGCGGCGGTCGGTGCGGTCGGTGCGGTTGTCGGGTATTTACTGTTTTCTCTGCTCAGCGGAAAGCTCGTCGGAAAAATATTTGCGGTGATGCTTATATTCATCAGCGTTCGGGAGTGGTTTTCAAAAGATGAAAATTAGTGTGCTGTTAAGGCGGCAGCTTTTGATATTTTTTGCAAGGGCAGTGTTGATACTGTGCTGCGGCGCGTTTTTGTTTGTTGTGAACCTGCGTATGGACATTCGGCATGCGCTGATGATTTTTTTGTCGCTGAGACTGCTTCTTATTTCGCCGCTGAAAATATATATCTATGCGCCTGATGACGCTTTGAATGTGTTTTCGGCTTTTTCGTCCGCTAAAGCGTATTTCAGTGCACTCGCTGTGACGGTGATCAGGCTTTTTTGCTATGTTCTGATGACCGCGCCGATCGCCGCTGCGATCATGCTCCGAACACTGCCGACAGTGTGGTTTTCCGCCGCGCTCGCAACGGCGCTTGCGATGTCGTTTGCGCTGATTTTGATATATCAGCGGACATTTGCGGTGTCGGTCTTTATGGCGCAGGGCTGCTCGGTTATGAAAGCGTATCGGCGCAGCTTTGCCGTGACGAAAGGGCGTATCGGCGATATCTGTGGGTTTTATCTCAAGTGGTTCTGGCTGCCTGTTTTGGTGCCGCTTGTGTTGCCGTATCTCTTTGGCGCGCCGTTTTTTCATAAGCAATTACACCAAACCTGCCTCGCCTGTCGGCACGCCGGCACAGCCGGCATTGCCGCCGGCGGTGAATATTACCCCAAATGAGGTAAAGACTACTTAAAAAGGAGTGGTTTTTTATGTCTATGATCAAAAATATCCGCGCTCTTGAGATCCTCGACTCTCGCGCCAACCCGACTCTCAAAGTCACCGTTGAAACCGAATACGGCTCTGTCGGCTCGGCTTGCGTGCCGTCGGGCGCGTCCACCGGCGAATACGAAGCGCTCGAACTTCGTGACAACGATCCCGACCGCTACAACTCAAAAGGCGTACTCAAGGCATACGGCTCGGTGCAGGGCATTATCGCACCGAAGCTATGCGGAGGCCTCGATGTATGCGACCAGCGCGGCATCGACTCGCTGATGCTCGAGCTCGACGGCACGCCCGACAAATCAAAGCTCGGCGCAAACGCACTGCTCGGCGTATCGCTTGCGTGCGCGCACGCCGCGGCAAACGAGCTCGAGCTTCCGCTTTACCGCTATCTCGGCGGCACCTTTGCCGACACCATACCCGTTCCGATGATGAACATTTTAAACGGCGGCGTCCATGCGGACAACTCGGTGGATTTTCAGGAATTTATGATAATGCCGGCAGGCGCGCCGACTTTCAAAGAGGCACTCAGAGCAGGCAGCGAGGTGTTTCACAGCCTGAAAAGCCTGCTTTCGGCGGACGGCTACTCGACCGCTGTCGGCGACGAAGGCGGTTTTGCGCCCGACCTTTCGGGCAGCAAGGAAGCGGCACAGTATATTGTCCGCGCGATCGAAAAGGCGGGCTATAAAGCAGGCACCGACATTTTCCTGGCACTGGACGCGGCTTCGAGCGAATTGTACAATAAGCAGGAGCACAAGTATATTCTGAAGGGTGAGGGGCTTGAGCTTTCGGCGGACGATATGATCGAGCATCTGTGCCGTCTTTGCGATGAATTTCCGATAATCTCTATTGAGGACGGACTTGAGCAAAACGATTTTTCGGGCACTGCGAAGCTGACGGAAAGACTGGGAGGCAAGGTGCAGATCGTCGGCGATGATTTGTTTGTGACCAACACAAAGCGGCTTACTCACGGCATTTCCGTCGGCGCGGCAAACTCTATTTTGATAAAGCCGAATCAGATAGGAACGCTCAGCGAAACACGCGCGGCGATCGAGCTTGCGATGAAAAACGGATACACCGCGGTCATTTCGCACCGTTCGGGCGAAACTGAGGATACGACTATCGCCGACATTGCGGTTGCGTTCGGAACAGGGCAGATCAAGACAGGCTCGCTCTCGAGGGGTGAACGCACTGCGAAATACAACCGTCTGCTTGAGATCGCAGAGGAGCTTGAAACCTCGGTTTTCCCGACCCTGCCAATGCTCAATCGTCAGCGCGGCGGCACAAACTCGCCGTGTTAAAATCTGCACAATTTTTCTTTTTTGCTCCCGCAGGGGTACATTTCTTTTGTGAAAAAGAAATGTACAAAAGAAATCACAAGCGTTCCGCCGCTGCCGCGGTTGGCATGCCGTGGTTGGTTATCATCTTATCCGACATTTTATGCTCGACAAGAGCTTAACTTCTTGTCGGGCATTTGCTGTACCACACCGCACAAACTTGCCGCGGCAAACCGGCTGTGCCGGCTCGACATTCAGATTGCCGTTTGTCGGGCATTAAAACCAACTCCTCGCAGGAACTCCCCGCGGCATATCTGCGGCATTGCCGCCGGCAGAGTAACTGTGTTACCGGATTTCCAGATTATTTCCACGCTCTCCAACCGCTTAAAAGCGTTTTACGAGCGGAAAAATCTGCATTAAATCCGAAGCTGTGTTCTTGTGCAAATTTCTGCGGGCATAGGCTCACCCCGAGGCAACGACTGCAATCCGCCGATGCGGAGTTATGATATTGAGAGGGCTTTGTTTTTTCTATACCAACGGCTATGCTATATCTTTTTGCCATTCGTAGGGGACGGTCGGCAGAGCTGCAAAGCCTCCCCTGTGTAAGGGGAGGTGGGGCGGCTTGCCGCCTCGGAGGGGTTGTCAAACAATATGGCAGCTATATAACAACCCCTCAGTCACTGCGTGACAGCTCCCCACACCGTGGGGAGTAACCCCTTACACAGGGAAGGCTTTTCTGCGATAGCGAAAAAATAGGAAAAGCCGCAATAATTGCGGCTTTTCCCACACTAATATCGGAGGCAGATAGAAGAATTACTCTTCATCCTGCAACGCGTCGTAACCTTGCTCACCGGTTCTCACCTTAACGACATTTTCGACATCGTAGATGAAGATCTTACCGTCGCCTACATTTCCGCTGTACAGAGCGTCCTTGACAGTGTCAACGACCTCCTGGACGGGAACCTTGCAAACAACGATCTCAACCTTAACCTTCGGGAGAAGCGTTGTATCAACCGGAACACCTCTGTAGTATTCTCTTCTGCCCTTCTGCATACCGCAGCCGAGCACCTGAGTTACTGTCATACCGGTGATACCGATCTTATCAAGAGCCGCTTTGAGCGTCTCAAATTTAGCCTGCTTTGTCACAACGACGATCTTGGTCATCTTTGTGCCGTCTGCCTTCGGAAGCTTGGTTGTTGCATCAACTACCGGAACTGCGACCGACGGAGCAACTGCGCCTACCACTGCCTTTTCGTCCTCAGACGGAAGCATAAGATCATGAACGCTTGCCGGAGCGAAATCCGCATAAGCGCTGACGAGTCCGTGCTCTGTCTTATCAAGACCTGTGATCTCTTCTTCTTTTGTTACTCTGAGTCCGACAGTCTTCTTGATGATGAAGAATGTGATAGTCATTGTAACAGCCGTCCATGCGAGGATCGAGAGGATACCGAGGATCTGTGTTCCGAGCAGCTGTGCACCGCCGCCGTAGAACAGACCGTTTTCAGTGTCGAACAGACCGACTGCGATAGTACCCCAGATACCGTTGAACATATGTACGCCGACTGCGCCGACCGGATCGTCAACATGAAGCACATAATCGAGGAACCAAACGCCGAATACGACCAGAACGCCTGCAACTGCACCGATGATGATCGAACCGAGCGCGTCTGTTACATCGCAGCCTGCGGTGATCGCTACAAGACCTGCGAGTGATGCGTTGAGGCACATCGAAACATCGGGTTTACCGTTTTTGAGCCATGTGAATACCATGCAGACGAATGTTGCGACTGCAGGAGCCATTGTTGTTGTGAGGAAGATGGAAGCGAGTCCGCCGACACCGTCGAGCTTAGTAGCAGCAGCGCCGTTGAAGCCGTACCAACCGAACCAAAGAACGAATACACCGAGTGCGCCGAGAGTCAGAGAGTGACCGGGGATAGCGCGGGGGGTTTTCTTGCCTGTTTTCTTATCTTTAACAAATTTACCGATACGCGGGCCGACCATAGCAGCACCGATAAGAGCGGTAAGACCGCCGACGCTGTGAATGACCGCAGAACCTGCGAAGTCGTGGAAGCCGAGCTGTGCGAGCCAGCCTTGCGAGTTCCATACCCAGCCTGCCTCGATCGGATAGATAACAAGGCTGATAACGCCGGAATAGATACAATAAGAAAGGAATTTTGTGCGTTCTGCCATAGCGCCCGAAACGATAGTTGCGGCTGTTGCGCAGAACACGAGGTTAAACACGAAGGTTGACCAACCGAAGTTGCCGTAATCCGTGAACACGCCCATATTCGGAATACCGATAACGCCGAACAGGTAATCCTCCGACATCATAAGTCCGAAACCGAGCAGGATGAACATTACTGCGCCGATACAGAAGTCCATCAGGTTTTTCATGATGATGTTACCGGCGTTCTTCGCACGGGTGAAGCCCGTTTCGACCATTGCGAAGCCGCACTGCATGAAGAATACAAGTGCCGCGCCGATCAGAAACCATATACCCCAGACATCTGAGCCAATGGATTCTACTGCTTGCAATACATTCGTTGTTTCCATAGATCTCTTCTCCTTTTTTAAAAAAAGACGCGTGCACCAAGCGGAGCAGCATCGGGGCTGCCCGCCTGATACACACGCCATTGTGTGCCACAATATTTATTTGTTTGGTGCTTTGCTCAGCTTACAGCACGCTGAAAAGCATCTCGCCGTAAGTCGGGAGCGGCCAATAGTCGTGTGCGACGGTAGCTTCGATCTCATCGACTGTTTCTCTGAGACTCTGCATATCCATGAAGATAGTTTCTCTCGAATACTTAGCCAGCTTCAAGCCCTCTTCGACATCCTTTTCGCCGAGGACAGCGTCCTCCAGGGTGCCGAGCTTCTTATACATAACATCCGCAAGCGATGCGAGCTTATTAAGCAGGCTTTCTTCCATAGCGCACGGAACGCCGATTGCCTTTTTGCTTGTCACAGCGTCGGTGAGTGCCTGCTCGTAAGCCATAACAGCCGAGATAACATCTTTTTTGACCATATCGATCATTGTGAGTGCTTCGATATTGATGATCTTGCTGTAATTTTCAAGGTTGATCTCATATCTCGAGCGGAGCTCTGTTTCGGTGAATACACCGTGATCGACAAACAGCTTGATATTCTTCGGATCGATCATTGCCGGCAGAGCGTCCGGTGTGGACTTCAGGTTGAGAAGTCCGCGTTTTTCAGCTTCCTTCTCCCACTCTGCGGAGTAACCGTTGCCGTTGAAGATGATCTTCTTATGATCCTTGATGACACGCTGCAGCAGTGCCTTAACAGCCTTGTTGAAGTCGGGAGCTTTTTCAAGCTCGTCGGCAAACTGACGAAGCGACTCAGCGACAGCGGTGTTCAGAATAATGTTCGGGCCTGCGATAGAAAGCGTCGAGCCGAGCATTCTGAACTCGAACTTATTGCCGGTGAATGCAAACGGCGAAGTTCTGTTACGATCGGTGGTGTCCTTCGGGAAGTGCGGAAGAACCGATGCGCCGATCTCCATTTCAACACGCTCTGTGCCGTGGTATACAACGCCGTTCTCGATAGACTCGAGGATCGCGCCGAGCTCATCGCCCACAAACATCGAAACGATAGCGGGAGGAGCTTCGTTTGCACCGAGACGGTGATCGTTGCCTGCGGAAGCAACCGATACACGCATCATATCCTGATAATCATCGACTGCCTTGATAACAGCAACAAGGAAAACAAGGAACTGAGCGTTTTCATAAGGTGTCTCGCCGGGATCGAGCAGGTTCTTGCCCTTATCGGTCGAGATCGACCAGTTATTGTGCTTACCGGAGCCGTTGACGCCTGCAAACGGCTTCTCATGCAGCAGGCATGCCATGCCGTGTTTGTCGGCGATCTTTCTCATCATTTCCATGGTGAGCTGGTTGTGATCGGTAGCGACATTTGTTGTTGAGAACACAGGTGCGAGCTCATGCTGAGCCGGTGCAACTTCATTATGCTTTGTCTTGGCGCTGATACCGAGCTTCCAGAGCTCTTCATCGAGATCCTTCATATAATCGGATACTCTCTGCTTCAAAACTCCGAAATAGTGATCGTCGAGCTCCTGACCCTTCGGCGGTCTTGCTCCGAACAGCGTTCTGCCGGTGTAGATAAGGTCGGGACGCTTTAAGTACATCTCTTTATCTATAAGGAAATATTCCTGCTCAGGACCGACGGTGGTGATGACGCGCTTAACATCAGTCTTGCCGAAGAGCTTTAAGATCCTTCTTGCCTGAACATCGAGCGCCTCCATCGAACGCAGAAGCGGAGTCTTTTTATCGAGCGCCTCGCCGCTGTATGAGCAGAACGCTGTCGGAATGCAAAGTGTGCCGTCCTTAATGAACGCATACGAGGTCGGATCCCATGCGGTATAGCCTCTTGCTTCAAAGGTCGCTCTCAAGCCGCCCGAGGGGAAGCTCGATGCGTCCGGCTCGCCTTTAACAAGCTCCTTGCCCGAAAACTCCATAACAACATTGCCGTTGCCGTCGGGATTGATGAAGCTGTCGTGCTTTTCTGCGGTAACGCCTGTGAGCGGCTGGAACCAGTGAGTGAAGTGCGTTGCGCCGTTCTGAATTGCCCACTCCTTCATGGCGTTTGCTACGACATTCGCAATGTCGAGTTCAAGATGCCGACCGTTTTTAATGGTGTTCTTCAGTGCCTTATAGACATCCTTCGGCAATCTTTCCTGCATCACCTTGTCGTTGAAAACAAGGCTTCCGAACAGTTCAGGAACATTTTTCATAGGTATTTCCTCCTTGAAGATATTTCGTGTGAAAACAAAAAAAGGTGCTATGAACCCCATCGGGTTCACAGCGCCTTTGCTGTTTATGCCTTGATTATAGCACCGTGTTTTCGGTTTGTCAAGCGTTTTTTTCAAAAAATTTCAGCATTTTTTCTCATTTCAACCGATTGTGCTCAAGCAAGGGTTGCAGCACAACATATAGACATATTTCAATGAATATTTTTGTGCCGACTGCAATATATTTATAAAAACAATAAATTTATTTTCGGAGTGATAAGATGTTTTTTGTTGCCGAGCATAAAAATTACTGCGGAAAAAATCCGTTTTTGCGGCTGTGGTACCGCTTAAAGCCGGTGCGTTCCAAGACCGAAAAAATGCGGTGCGAATTATACCGCTGCGAGTTGATCGAGGTGCGGACAGTGTGCGGAAAGCTGAACGCCGACCGCGCAAACGCGGCTCTTTTTTCGTATTCAAGGCGGCTGATTTTGCCCGACACTCTCAAGAGTATGGGGCTCGACTGCTTCGACTCTTCGGAGTATCTTCGGGGGATACTGTTCAACACGGCGGCGTATATTCTCGGTCGGGCGCAGACAGATAAACGGTCTCTTACAGCGACCGTCATCGACCGCACGGGCAGTTATGCACGCAGGGCGGTCCGGCTTTTCAAAGTCGCGGGCTGTGTTCAGATCTACACCGAACAGCCGCAGAAGTACCGCCTTTTGTCGAATGACGCGCTCGAGCGGTTCGGCACGGATTTTGTGATCCGTCCGCAAAACAGCAGCACAGCCGAGCTGGATTTTGTGTTGTCGCCCGATGAAACTCCGCCCTGCATTTACATAAACAACGAACGAAATGAGCTTGACGAAAGCGTGTTTAAAGCGGCAAGCGGCTTTTCGAGGCTTTGTCCGAGCGGTGTTTCCGACTGCGATCTTGCGGCGGCTATCGCTGTTTTCGATAAGCAGTCGAGGTTTTTCTCACTGCGCTCCGAAACGCTAAGGCGCGGCAAAAACATTATCAGGACAAACGAGATCGAGCTTCAAGCTTAGTGGCAGAGTCGAAAGACTCTGTCACTTTTGCTGTCTGCGTCGGCAACGGTTTTATTTGACAGGATATTCACAATATGCTATAATAAACATATAGTTTTGGCTCAATATCAAAACCAAAAAGGGGAGTATATTCAATGAAAAAAATGTTATCATTCATCATGTGCGTATTGTTTGCGTTTGCGGCAATACCGACAGCTCTCGCCGTCGAAACAACAGGCAGCGAGAGCGACTTTAGCTACACGATCCTTGACGACGGCACAGCCGCAATCACAGGATACACCGGTCGCAATACATCGGTCGATATTCCGTCGGAGATCGCCGGAAAAACGGTCTCGACCATCGACAGCTACGCTTTTTCGTACACATATATCAAAAGCTTCACCATTCCGAGCAGCGTCGTCTCTATTAAAAGATGCGCTTTTGAACAAAGCATGTTCTATCGGGATTCGTCCAACTGGGAAAACGGCGTCCTTTACATAGGCGACTGCCTTATCGACACAAACAGCGATTCCGCCTACGGCACGCTCACTGTGAAAGACGGCACCCGCCTGCTTGCCGACGAGTCGTTGGCATACTCTTATTACAGCTCTATAGTTCTCCCGAACAGTCTTGAATACATCGGTGATTACGCTGTCGCCTGGTGCGAGTATTTCGGAACTATCACTATTCCGAGCAGTGTAAAGCAGATCGGCGAAAGCGCTTTCTTCCGCTGCATGAAAGCCACCGAAATAAATGTCGATCCCGATAATGAAAACTTTTGCTCGAAGGACGGCGTTTTGTTTGACAAAGGCATGACAACACTCTTGCAGTATCCGCTCGCAAAGTCGGACACCTCCTACACTGTACCGAGCGGAGTTCAGACCATTGCGGCAGAGGCGTTCTGGTGCTCGTCTCTTAAAAGCGTGACGCTTCCCGACAGTGTTGAAACTATCGGCAGCGGTGTGTTCGCATACAATAAGGAACTTCAGGATGTCTCTTTCGGCAACGGACTCAAAGCTATTGGGGATCGTGCGTTTGAAGGCTGCGACGCTCTTATATCCATTGTGCTTCCGAACAGCGTCACAACCATCGGAAGCGAAGCGTTCAGCTTCTGTCAAAAGCTCGAATCGGCGACACTTCCCAACGGTCTTACCGCTATCGATACCTGTCTTTTCTTCAGCGATAAAGCACTCAAATCGATAACGATCCCGAGCACTGTTAAAACCATCGGCATACTCGCGTTCGCTTACTGCGACGCTCTCACCGAGGTGACTGTTCCGAGCGGGGTCTCAAGCATAAAGGAGGACTCTTTCGGCTTCTGCGACAGCCTTCAGAAGATCGCCGTTGAAAGCGGCAATAATTACTATTCCTCGCAGGACGGCGTTTTGTTCAACAAGGATATGACAACGCTTATCACATATCCGGGTGCCTGCACTTTAGTTGACTACACGGTGCCCTCGAGTGTTAAAACTATCGGAAAATATTCGTTTAACAGCAGTCATATCAGATCGATCAAGCTCAATGACGGACTTGATTCTATCGAGTCCTTCGCTTTAGCCGAGTGTAATTCGCTCATCGGCATTACCGTTCCCGACAGTGTTAAAACCATACACTACGGCGCATTTTCCAACAATGCCGCACTCTCAAGCGCGGTTATCGGAAGCGGTGTTACAGCGATCGGTGCGCGCGTTTTCAACAACTGCCCCGAGCTCAAGAGCGTGACGGTTTACAGCGATGATGTACTGCTTGCCGAAAGGACTTTCGGATATCTCACCGAAGACTACAAGGACTACAAGGTTGACGGTTTTGTGATCTATTGCAACGAAGGCTCGACCGCGGCGAAATATGCCGCCGACAACGAATTTGAATGTCTGCCCTTATCATACACAGTCGGCGATGTCGATCTCAACGGTATTGTTGATCTCGATGATGTCCGCGTGCTTATTTCCGTGATCGCAAGCGACAGTGCCGACAGTCTTTCCTATGTTGCCGGGAAAAACGCCGATATTACAAATGACGGTGCGGTGAATCTCGCAGATGTGCGTATGCTCATTTCGTCTTTGGCAAGCGGCGATCAACCCGCTGTTGACGGCAACTAAGCTGCTTTGCAACAAAGCCTCCCCTGTGTAAGGGGAGGTGGGGCGGCTTGCCGCCTCGGAGGGGCTGTCATATAATATGACAAATAATATTACAACTATATAACAACCCCTCAGTCAGCTGTCGCTGACAGCTCCGTACCGGAGCCCGTCCCCTCTGTCACCGTTAGCACGGTTGCTGTGCCGTGGGTAGATACATCTTATCCAACTTTAAAAGCCCGACAAGAAGTTAGGTTCTTGTCGGGCATTTTTTGTACTCTCTCGCACAAACTCCCCGCGGCATAGCAACTTCGTTGCCGGCATATCTGCGGTATTACCGCTAAAAGGTGAGGAAGGGTTCGGGCTTGCCGGTGTCAAACGGCAGCTTAGTGATACCCGTTTCGGTGTAGATATAAAAGCAACTATCGCCTATCTGCAAACACTTCGCAGGCGACGGCATGACCTCGGTCGGCTCATAACCGTCCTCCGTGATAATGCGGTTTATCTCAGCGAGCATACACTTTCCGCCCTTGTTATACATAATATACCCCTGATTGATAACAAAATCGTCCGCCTCGCACAGAGTGTAGACCGACACCTTATCGCCCGACAGCCCGACAGAGCTCACCTTGCCGTTATACAGCGTGTAAAGATACTTACCATCGATCGAGAACTTCTCTGCAAAAACGCCCTCGAGCGCCTTATCCTCACTGCCGTCAAGCGCGCAGCGGCGGACACTTCCGCCGTCGGCAATATAATATATCCTGCCCGCATACACCGCCATCTGCCCTTGGGGCTTAATATCTGTCCTGCGCTTTTCGCCACTCCACGACAAAAACTTGCAGATATATCCGTCCTCATCGATATAATAAACGCGTTCGCCGACAACATACGGCTGTTTCGCGTATTCAAGCAAGGTCTTTTTATTCTGACCGAACGCCGAAGCAAGCATCAGCTTATCGCCGTCGGTGTAAAAATAGCTGCCCGAATCGGTCTGCAAAAAGCCGACATTCGAGTCGCAAAATCGCTCGTTGTCACTGCCGTCCGACTGAACGGTGTACGCCCCCGATTTGCCGGGAATACTGTAATAAATATAATTCCCATCGTCCAAAAGATAGCCGCCGTTCATTAAATTCGCGGTGTAATTTCCCGCGGTGGTCGCACTGATACGGGCGGGCGAATTATAGATCACAATGCCGAACGCAACTATAACAGCCGCCATGAAAACAGCGAAAACCGCCGCTAATATTCTGCCTTTTTTAATATCGCTCATTTTATTTTCCCTCGCTTTGCTCGGTGACTGCCCGACCGATACGCTGCCCGAGCAACACCCTTGTCTCACGGTTTTCCGCCGAATTTTTCAATATCTCATCGTCTATCTGCGCCTTGCCCTTTTGCAAAAGCAAAACGACTGTTGAACCGCCGAACTCAAAATACCCCTTTTCATCGCCGCGACGAAAAGACGGTACACTTTGATTGACTATTCTGCCGACCATGAGCGCACCGACCTCGCAATAGAGAGCAAGCCCGAAATTATCGGTCTTAGCAAGCTCCCATTCACGGCTGTTCTCATGATAGAAATTAAACCGCTCAAGCGCTATCGGCTGAACGGTATGCAGTCTCCCCCTTATTTTGCGGCTTTTGATCGGTGAACCGCCGTCGAACCTGCAATAGCGGTGATAATCGTCCACACAAAGGCGAAACACAAGGCATTGCCCGCCCGAAAAAAGCTGCGCGGTATCGTCATCGCAAAGAAGCTCCGACACCGAATAATCCCTGCCTTTGATGAAAAAGCGGGAGTTATCGTTTATCTCATACACCGTGAGCCTTGAGTCGCACGGACTGATAAGCGACTGCGGCGCGAGATCTATATTGCGTGCACCGTCCGCCAGACGGCGTGTGAAAAAATCATTGTAGCTTTTGAAGCGGCGCTGTTCAAACTGCGACATATCGATGCCGTTTTTGCGGATAAAACCGTTTATCATCGGGCGCGACAGCGGCGACGACATAAACACGCCGACCGTTTTCGACACCCATCTTTGAGTGACTAAGCGAAGCACAGCCCTGCCGAAAACCGAGCGGTATAAAAACCGAAGAGCGCCGGAGCTGTTATCAGTAGCCATAGCAGACGCGAAGCACTATGTGCAGGATAAATACGATAACGCAGGCAAAAACGATGCCGAGTATCGCCTTGAATGTCGGCTTTTTTATCTTGATCTTTGTGACGAACAAAACGGCGGTCAGCGTCATGACAACAGCATAGAAAAACTGAAATGTGCCGCCGAAAAGATACTTGAAAAGGCAGGCGACGGGAAAGATTATCGCACTTGTTGTGACAGGCAGACCAGTGTAGAACTTGAGGCGTTCATCGGTGGTGTTGCGGCGCTCGCCCTCGATAACATTGAAATGAGCAAGCCGCGATACCGCACCGACCATATATATCGCAAATATCGGAAGATACCAAAGGCTCTCCATGCCGCAGGCAACGCCCACAAAGCACGGAAGCACGCCGAACGCGATTACATCGCAAAGCGAATCGAGCTGAATACCGTACTTCTTCTGGTAAGGCGTGCGGTCTTTTTTTGTCGAAGCGATAAGGCCGTCAAAAGTATCGAGCAGACCGCTTAGCATAAGGCAAAGAACAGCCGCGAAAGCGTTGCCGTCGATCGAGCCGCGAATACCGACAATAGCCAGAAACGCACTCACAAGTGTGGCGACGACCGTGTAATTATAAACTCCGATCAATTTGATCCCTCCAAAGGCTTACCGCTTGAGCAGTGTCAGTCTGATATGGTTGCCGATAGACACCGCCGCACAGATTATCATGCAGAAATAGAAGTTGAAAAAGCGTGAGAACAGCATACCGTACTGGATCATGTCCTTCGCATAGAAGTTTGAATAGAGCGAGATGAAGATAAGCTCCGAAACTCCGACACTTCCCGGAAGCGGAAGAGTGCTGACGGTTATCGCCGACACGATCTGTATGCAGAAAATGCTTAAAAACTCGCCGGCGTTTCCGCCGAAACCGAGATAGATGAAATAGGGGATTGCAAAAACGCTCGCACGCTGCAAAATATTATAAGCGAGGCATTTCACCTGCGCGAGAGGATGCGAGCGAAAGGTCTGAGTGCAGACGGCGTAATCGCTGAGACTGCGCTCTAACTTCTCCATTCTCTCCTCATAGGACTTGACAATGTGCATACGGTTCATCAGCTTGAAAAAGCTGCTGCAGATGCTTCGCACGAGCTTCTGCGAGAACATCAGCATAAGGCAGCCGAAAAGCAGAGCCGAGTGAAGTACGATACCGACGATCATCATCGGCACAAAATAAACGGCGCTCACGCCGAACGATTCCTTCGGCGAGAAGAAAATGCCGGGGCAGGCAACAAGCGCAAAGATGCCGAGAATGACCATCGCTATGGTGTAATGCGTGGTGTTCATGATCATCATCGCGGTGCTTTTATAGGCGGCATAGCCGTCCTTGTTCATATAGTAAACAACGGCAGGCTGACCGCCGGTTGCCGACGGGGTGAGTCCCGAAAAGTAAAGCTCCGTGCAAGCGTAGACACTGCTTTTGATCGGGCTCAGCTTCAAGCCGAAGGGCTTTGACACCGCCGCCATGGCTCTGCCCTCAAAGCCGATATAAAGCAAAAGGCAAATGCCCGCAGGGATAGCGTAAAGCGGGTTAAAATCATGAAACGCCCTTTTAAAGCCCTGCCAGTTTATTTCCGAGATGTTGCCTCTGATTATCAAAAATGTGAAAACGACCAGTGCGATAAGAATAACAATACCCGTTATCTGACTTTTAGGGTTAAAACCTTTTTTCTCTTTACTCATCTATGTAAACTCCTTAAATAAAAACAAAAAGCGTGGGTTTATAACCTTTTTCGGCAGAAAGTCTGCCGACACTGAGCATATCTTATTACATCATAACACATTTATGCTCATTTGTCTATATTTTTTTCCCTTGCTCCGAGCTGCCGAAAATAATTCAAGTGCCGATGTCCGTGCCGAGGTCCAACAGGAGTATTGTGTGCCGATTCAAAATCGGGGTTGCAAAATATTCTGTTATAATGTATAATTTTATGCGGATGTCACTCGCTTCTGTTGGCAGCGGGCTGTTTAAACTGCGGAGTGCCGACTGCTTCGGGGCAAATGAAAAAACTTGATTTAAAAGGGGTATAATCTATGGAAGACAAATGGCAAATCCTTATTGCGATGGTCGCTTATATGCTCATCGTTATAGGGATCGGCGTTTTCTTTGCGAAAAAATCGCAGGCAAACTCCGACAACTACTTTTTAGGCGGACGTTCGCTTAATCCCTGGGTTGCCGCAATGAGCGCCGAGGCGAGCGATATGAGCGGCTGGCTTCTTATGGGTCTGCCGGGCGTGGCTTATTGGTGCGGCATTGCAGACGCCGCATGGACAGCGATCGGTCTTGCAGTCGGAACATATATCAACTGGCTGCTCGTTTCAAAGAGACTGCGTGCGTATTCGATCGTATCGGGCGATTCGATAACCGTGCCGGACTTTTTAAGCAACCGTTTTCATGAGAAAAAGAAGATCATTCTCACGATCTCGGCACTGTTTATTCTTATTTTCTTCACGATCTATGCGGCTTCCTGCTTTGTTACCTGCGGCAAGCTCTTCTCGGGACTTTTCGGATTTTCCTATCATTCAATGATGATCGTGGGCGCGCTGTTTGTCCTGCTCTACACGGCTCTCGGCGGATTTCTGGCTGAAAGCGCTTCCGACTTTATGCAGGCTGTCGTTATGGTAATCGCGCTTGTCGGCGTTGTCGGAGTCGGCGTTGTTCATGCAGGCGGCTTCGGCGCCGTTATCGAGAATGCACAGAGCATTCCCGGCTTCTTTTCGCTCACACAGGTGGCGACACCTGTGACCGACGCGGCAGGCGTTCAGCAGGCGACTGGCAACGCTCCGCTGTTCGGCTCGGCGGCGGACTACGGCTTTTTATCCATCATCTCCACCGCTTCATGGGGTCTCGGCTATTTCGGTGTTCCGCAGGTGCTTTTGAGATTTATGGCTATCCGCAAGGGCTCTGAGCTCAAGCGTTCACGCCGTATCGCAACCGTTTGGGTGCTGATCTCGCTCGCGGCGGCGGTGTTTATCGGTATTCTCGGAAGATATATTCTGCCCACCGATCCCAACCTCGCAACACAGAGCGGCGCCGAGAATGTTTTTGCGGATCTTGCAAAGCTGCTGTTCCACCCTGTTGTGGCAGGCGTTGTTATGGCGGGTATCCTCGCCGCGACTATCAGCTCGTCTGATTCGTATTTGCTTATCGCAACCTCGGCTGTATCGAAAAACCTTTTCGAGGGCGTTATCAAAAAGGACGCTACCGACAAGCAGGTAATGCGTGTTTCGAGAATTATCCTTATCGCTATCACCTTAGTCGGCGTTGCTATCGCATGGAACGAAAAGAGCATTATTTTTGAAGTTGTTTCGTTTGCGTGGTCGGGCTTCGGCGCAACATTCGGTCCGATCATTCTGTTCTCGCTGTTCTGGAAGCGTGTCAACCGTCAGGGTGCTATCGCGGGTATGCTCGCAGGCGGCATTTCGGTGTTTGTCTGGAAGCTGCTCTTAAAGCCGCTCGGCGGAGTCTTCGGGATCTACGAGCTGCTGCCGGCATTCCTTGTTTCCTGCCTGTTTATCGTTGTTGTTTCGCTTTGCACGGCGAAACCCTCCGAGCAGATCGAGGAGGAATTTGAAAAGGCAAAGCACTACACAGGCGTTTAATTCGCTGCAAATCAAAAAGCTCCGCTTAAAAAAGCGGAGCTTTTTGTTTGTTTTTTAAAAATCAAAGGTTCGTTTCAGCCAGTTCACACTCAGCGGCATCCACTGCGCCACACTGTCAAATTCGGGACCGGTGAGCTTTGTTGCGAGCGAAAGCCCGTGCCGGCCGTTCGGGAAGATGTGCAGCTCGCAGGGTCTGCCCTTATCTATCATCGCACGGGCAAAATCAAGACTGTCCGTCACGGGGACGGTATTATCCTCCTGCGTGTGGAACAAAAACGCCGGCGGAGTATGATCGCCGATGTTGCCTGCGCAGTCGAGCCGCTCGGCTCTTTTTTCGGGCGGTATCGAACGTATGATCGGAAAATCATCTTCATTTGTGTAGATCCACTTTGTCGAGGTGACGGCATAGCCGAGTATCATTGCGTTCGGTCGGTTTTCTTCACCGCTGACGCCTGCCGCCTTTTGAATTTCGGGATCGTTCCAGAGCGTGCCCAAAGTCGCCGCGACATGGCCGCCTGCGGAAAATCCGCAAACCGCTATCTTGTCGCTCAAAACACCGTATTCCTCGGCGTTGTTACGAATGTGATTGAGTGCTCTTGAAAGGTCGCAGACGCTGTTCGGGAAAACCGCATAGTCATTGAGCGAGTAGTAAAGCACAAAGGTGTTGAACCCCTGCGCCGCGTATTTCAGTGCGATCGGGTCTGCCTCACGCGCCGAGCAGATACGGTATCCGCCGCCCGGGCAGACGACAACTGCCGGCCGCTTTTTAAGCTCGGGCAATTCATCCGACTTTTCATAGAGATATGCGTTCATATACACATTTTTCTCTTGATCGAAAACGATTTTCTTTGAGATCATTTCAACCTACTCCTTGATTTCCTTATCCTTATAAAAGCAAACCGAGAGCATTCCCGCCCCTGTATGTACGCCGATTATCGGGCCGATATCGCAGATAACGGGCTTTACTTTCGGAAATTTCGATCTTATCATATCGCAAAGCACCTTTGCGTCGTTCGGTGCACTCGCGTGTCCTATCAGAATATCGCGGAAATTCTCGTCATGCCTGTCCGCATAGTACATAAAAAGCGTCTCGATCGACTTTTTGCGTCCTCTGACCTTGCCTGTCAGCTCGAGCGTGCCCTCTTTGTTTATTCCGAGCATCGGCTTTATTTGCAAAGCACCGCCCAAGACCGCCGCAGTGCGCGAAATTCTGCCGCCCGCTCTGAGCGATTCGAGATCATCGACAGTGAACTGACAATCGATATTGCGGTTGTTTTCCGCTATCCATTTAACAAGACGGTCAAGCTCCATGCCCTCGTCGTATCTGCGGCACGCCTCTCTCACGAGAAAGCCCTCGCGTATAGACGCAGAAAGCGTATCTACGACTTCTATCTTTCTGTCGGGGAAGCTTTCTTTGAGCTCCTCTGCGGCAATACAGGCGGACTGATATGTCCCCGAAAGCGCGGAAGAAAAGCAGAGATATAAAATGTCCTCGCCGCCTGCGAGGATCGGCTTGAACCGATCAACAAATTCGCGCGGCGGTATCTGCGAGGTGGACGCTTTTGCGCCCGACCGCAGCTTATCATAAAATTCATCGGCGGTGATATTGCCGCCCGGACCGTAGGAAAACGGCTCTCCGTCGATCGTCACGCCCATGCAAAGCACATCGGCACTGCACTGCGACATATCCATGTCGGCGGTAGCGTCGGTAATGAGTCTGTAATTCATAAAACTCCTCCCTTTTGAAAAGCTATTCTACAGCATTTTATTCCCGAGTTCAACTGTTTTCGCCGAAGTTGTGATAAAAATCAAAAACAGCCTTTGCAGAGCGCTCGTTCATGCCCGTAACTTTTTTAAGCTCATCGATATCGGCGACTGCTATCTTATTTATATCGCCGAAATGCTTTATCAGCTCGGCGGCTCTTGTTTTGCCGATACCGTCCACCTGGGTTAAACTCAGAGTGAGTGTGCGCTTTTTGTGCTTCTTGTGATGATAGCCTATCGCAAACCTGTGCACCTCGTCCTGTATCGATGAGATCAGCGTGTAGACAGAGCGAGTCGCCTTGATCTGTATCTCGCCGTCTGTGCCGACAAGTGCGCGTGTTCGGTGCTTATCGTCCTTCACCATGCCGAAGATCGGCAGGGGCGATGGCAGCGGCGGCATAGCGTCAAGCACCGCCGCGAGCTGACCCGCGCCGCCGTCGAGCAGGATAATATCGGGCAGCCTGCCGAAAAATTCGTCGCCGCCGTCTTTATTCTTGCGGTATTCGCCGATACGCCGCGTTATCACCTGCGCCATTGAAGCGCAGTCGTCGTTGCCGATGCCGTTTATCGCAAACTTGCGATATGCCTTTTTGAGCGGCACTCCGTTTTTGAAAACGACCATACCGCCGACGGCATCTTCTCCCGCGGTGTGGGAAATATCATAAGCTTCGATATATTCGGGTATCTTTTGAAGAGACAGCATGGTCTTCAGCTCGTCGAGTGCGGAAGTTGTTTTGATATTGCCGCCCTGCTTTTTAACAAGGCGTTCCGCGCAGTTTGTGCGGCACATCGAAAGCAGCTTTGCCTTATCGCCGCGCTGAGGAACGCTGATACCGACCTTTCTGCCCGAAAGCGATGATAAATATTCTTCTATCGTCTGAGCGTCCTCGGGGAGCGTTTCGAGCAAAAGAGTTTTCGGGCAGTCGCGCCGCATGGAATAATAACGCGGAATAAACTCGGATAATGTCTGCGGAATGCTCTCGATTTTATCTATAAAGAAATGCTCTCTGTCGGCAAGCAGACCGCCCCGATAGCGGAACACCTCGCAGCAGGCGGCTGTGTTGCCGTCCACGCAGGCGATGACATCCATATCCTCGCCGTGGGATAACACGACCTTTTGTTTTTCGCCGATCTTCTCTATCGCCGAAATGCGGTCCCGAAGATACGCCGCCTTTTCAAATTCCAGCCGCTCAGAGCATTCCTCCATCTGTTTTTTCAACTCCGAAACAACGCTGCCCGCACCGTTTTTGATAAGATCCAAGGCGCGCTCGGTCGCGTCGAGATACTCCTCCTTGCTCATTCTGCCCGAGCAAGGCGAGCGGCACAGCCCGATGAAATAGTTAAGGCAGGGACGCTGTTTTTTCATTCCGCTTTTAAAGACCTTTTTGCAAAGCGGCAGACCAAACGCTTTTTTCGCTTCTTCAACTGCGGCGGACACGATATATCCCGAATTATAAGGCCCGATGTTTCTGCCGCCGCAGAGCTGCTGCTTTTCGGCGGTTATCCTCGGATACTCCTCATTTGTCACATGGACATAATGACTGCCCTTATCGTCCTTGAGCAGAATATTGTATTTCGGCTGATTCTGCTTGATAAGCGAGTTTTCGAGCACAAGCGCTTCAAACTCGCTGTCGCAGATGATATATTCAAAATCGAAGGCATGAAGCACCATCTGCCGCACCTTTTCGGTGTGGGCGCCGATGTTCGTGAAGTATTGCGAAACACGGTTTTTTAGTGCCTTTGCCTTGCCGATATAGATAATGCCGCCGTCTTTTCCTTTCATTATATACACTCCGGGCAGCTTCGGCAGCGACAACGCTTTTTTCTGAAGCGATGCAATTCTTTCGGTGTCAGTCATCAAATACCTCTTTGCATTTATCGATAAATTCTTCTTTGGTCATCAAAACATTCAGCGTATCGAGCAAAAGCGGCGGCGGCATTTTCTCGGGCAGCCCGAGCGACTGTATCAGCTCAGCTCGCCGCTGTGCCGCATTCGGTGTTCCCGAAAGCCCCTGCCCGAACATATCCGCCTTTGTGATACCGCCGCTGCGGATACTGCCCTCAACGCCGAGCGGAACAACACCCGCCCGCTTTAAAGCGGAAAGTATCTTTTCCTTATCCATCCCCTCAACGCCGAGCTTGCCCTCCTTAGAGCCTTGTTTTTTTCGCTTTTCCTTGCCGAAAACATCGGGCACAAAAACATTTATGACCCTGCCGCCCGACGCACATTCGCGGATCTTTTGCCGAATCATAAAGCCCGCCGAGTCGGGATCTGTCATAATAATTATCCCTCTTGTTTTTGCAAGAGTGTTTATCAGCTTCGCTTTATCCTTATTGTTGAAAATACCGAAGCCGTCGGTCGGAATGATCAGTGCGTCGATAATGCCGCTGAGTTTTATTTTGTCGTATTTTCCTTCAACTATAACAGCCTCGCTGAGCTTTATCACGCTTTTGCCCCCTTTATGACCGTTATCAGCCTGAGTGTGCATTCTTCTATTGCCGCCCTGCCGTCCTGACCGCTCGATTTCAGCTTCCGATCGGTGCTTTGAAGTATATCAAGACAATCGCGCCTTGCACTCGGCGTCATCATTTTAGCGAGCTTTCTCGCACGCTCAAGCAGAAAAGTCCGTCTTGCGGGGCAGCCGAACCGCTTTGCGCTGTCTGCCACCGACTCATCGGCTTCCATAGCAGCTCCCTGCCGATAAATGTCGATAAATGTGCCGCACACAGCCGAGCAGAGCTGAGCGGGCACCAGTCCCTCAAACAAAAGCCCGTCGATTATCTTCATCGCGTCTGCGGCACGGCAGCCTATCACAGCGTCGGCAAGGTCGAATATCCTCGCGCTCGGCATACGGCTGCAAACAAGGTCGATATCCGCCTTTTGAATAATGCCGCGCTCCTTGCAGACATAGCACAGCTTGTCCGCCTCGTTTTTGAGTATGCCGAGATCCCTTGAGCACACCTGCGTCATATATTCCGCAACGCTCGAATCGAGCCGCACCCCTCTGCGGCGGCAAAACTCCGAAAGAGCCGCTTTGAGCTGAGCCGGAGTTTCATGCTCGAAATCCATGACCTCGCCTGCCGCCTCAATAGCTTTGATGAGCGGCAAAAAGCCCTCGGGACGGCGGCGGTCAACAGCGATACCGCTTTGATAAATAATAAAACAAACCGTGTCGGAAAGCGACTTCACAGCATCGCACAGCCGCTTTTTATCGGTCGGCGAGAGCGACGGAAATCGCAGATTTGTCACAACAACGCACCTTTTCGGAGCTATCAGCGGATAGCGTATCAGCTCGTCGCAAAGAGTGTCCAGATCGAGCTGTCTGCCGTCTAAGTCGGCATAGTCGAAATCGGGCGACGCGCCTGCAAGACAAGCCGACACAATGCGGTCGAGCTGTTTTTTCTTGAGCAGAGCATCCTCCCCGATGAGAAGATACGCCTTTTTTAAATCGTCTGCTTTAAGCGATGTTCTCTGCGCCATATTGCCCTCCTTAAATATCCGCGCTTTTGGTGAGTGTGAATCGGCTTCCCTTAAACCGCACCATACCCTCACGCTGCATTTTTGAAAGCTCGCTCGACATCGCGCTGCGGTCTACCGCGAGATAGTCGGCAAGCTGCTGACGGTTGAACGGGATCTCAAACGAATCCGACTTCGATAAATGCGCCTGCTCCGAAAGATACGATAAAAGCTTGTTTCGGGTGGTGCGCTTTGAAATATGCTCGATCTTATTAGAGAGCTTCAAATTATCCTGCGATACTATATTCAAAAGATTGGTCATCATCTTTTTATGTCCGCCGCACGCCGTCGGGCAAAGTCTGCTCACCCTGTAAGCATTCAGCAGTATAACGGTGCTGTCCTCCGCGGCAACGGCTGAAAAGCCCGCCGCCGTCTGTGTGAGCGCATACGATACCGAAAAAAGCTCGTGTACACCGACGCGGGTGACAATAGTGCGGTTGCCCCAAAAATCCTCGTCGGTTATATGCACGCTTCCTCGGCAGACAAGCCCGATATTCTCGGCTTTGTCGCGGCTTTTGAAGATGTATTCTCCGGCTTTATAGTCTTTCTCTCTCGCCTCAAGGCAGGGGAGCATTGATCTTAGCTCGTCATCTCCGACGCCGCAAAACAATTCGCTGCCGCTGAGCGTTTTAAAGTATTGCATATTAAAAATCTCCCCCTTAAATCAGGAAACATTTTTCCTAAAAAATTTTAATTTGTTGTAAAAACAACAGACATTACTGTTTAATCGTACTATAATATGCTTGTAAAGTCAAGTATTTATCGCAATTTAGGTTAAAATACAAGGAGAAAAGGAGCGATTTTCATGTATTGCATAAAGTGTCTGAATGAAAATATGTATTATGTCGGTGCGAGCGACCGCAGGCTTGCGCTTTTTGAGAATGTTTATCCGTTGTCAAACGGCGTTTCCTACAACTCGTATCTTCTGACCGATGAGAAAACTGTGCTTTTAGACACGGTGGATAAGTCGGTCTCCACTCAGTTTTTCGAGAATATAAAAGCCGCTCTTTCGGGCAGACCGCTCGATTACCTGATAGTCAACCACATGGAGCCCGACCACTGCGCGACCATGCAGGAGCTGGTGCTGCGCTACCCCGAGGTCAAGATAATAACGAACCAAAAAGCCGCCGACATGATCCGCAGCTTTTTCACCTTTGATCTCGACAGCCGCCTTATCACTGTCAAGGAGGGCGACACCTTCGACACAGGCTCCCGCACGCTCAGCTTTGTTATGGCGCCGATGGTGCATTGGCCCGAGGTCATGGTGACTTACGATCATCTCACAAAAACGCTTTTCTCGGCGGACGCATTCGGAACATTCGGCGCTCTTTCGGGAAATATCACCGATGAGGAGCTGGATTATCAGCGTGATTTCGGCGATGAAGCGAGAAGATATTATGTCAATATCGTCGGAAAATACGGCGTTCAGGTGCAGGCTCTGCTGAAAAGGGCGCAGTCGCTCGAGATCGAGACTGTCTGCCCTCTGCACGGCCCCGTTATCCGCAGGAATATCGGCTGGTTTGTCGATAAATATCAGCATTGGAGCAGTTACACGCCCGAGGAAAACGCGGTGCTTATAGCGTATGCCTCGGTCTACGGCAACACCGAAAACGCCGTTCAGCTTATCGCCGCTCGGCTTGCCGAAAACGGCGTTCACAATATCAAGACCTATGATGTTTCGGTAACGCATCCGTCATACATTTTAGCCGAGGCGTTCAGGTGCAGCCATATCGTGCTCGCTTCGACAACTTATAACGCAGGCATTTTTGTGAATATGGAGACCCTGCTGCACGATCTAAAAGCGCACAATCTGCAAAATCGAACGGTGGCGATCGTTGAAAACGGTTCGTGGGCGCCGACGGCAGGCTCGCTCATGAGAAAGCTGCTCGAATCCTGCAAGAATATCACCGTGCTCGAGAACACGCTGACATTGCGTTCGTCGCTCAAGGAAACTCAGCTCGATGAGCTCTATAAACTTGCCGACAGCCTTTATGACACTATGCCGAATCCGCAGACGGCAGAGCCGCAGGCGGGTGCTGTCGATGAGCAGGCGATGTTCTCGCTGTCCTACGGGCTGTATGTCGTGTCGTCCGCCGCCGGCGGTAAACACGGCGGGTGCATTGTGAACACCGTCACTCAGCTCACAGCGTCGCCGATAACCGTCGGCGTGTGCGTCAACAAGCAAAATCACACCGCCGAGCTGATAAGAAAGAGCGGTGTGCTGAATATTTCGGTGCTCACGACCGATGCGCCGTTTAAGCTGATAAAGCATTTCGGATTTCAAAGCGGAAGAGATGTCGATAAATTCGATGAAAGCAGCGATGATTACGGCTGTTCGGCAAACGGGCTTTTCTATCTCAAGCACCATGCGAACGCGTTTTTGAGCGCCGTTGTCACAAAGCAGATCGATCTCGGCACGCATATTCTGTTTATCGCCGATGTCACCGAAACGCAGTCGCTCAGCGATGATGACAGCATGACATATCAGTATTATTTCGATAATGTCAAGCCGAAGCCGCCTGTGTCAGACGAGAAAAAGAAAGGCTTTATCTGCAAGATCTGCGGATATGTCTATGAGGGAGATACCCTGCCGCCCGACTTTATCTGCCCGCTCTGTAAGCACCCCGCCTCCGACTTTGAACCGCTGAAATAACATCAGAGCCCGGCTATAATATTGTTTAATTTAAAATACCCGACATTCGGTATACCGAATGTCGGGTATTTATTGCATATTCTGCCGTTCGTTCTTTGTTTCGTTGACATTCGACAGTATTTATGCTAAAATTTGCTTATGGAATATTTATTATAAATTAACATGAGAGCGGAAAAGCACTGACTATCGGACAGTTTTGAAAATAAAATTGTGAATATAAGGCGCTGTATATTTTAAGGCATAAAAGCAAAAAACTCTGCGTATAGCAGAGTTTCGGTTCACACACTGTGAATTCGTCATAGACGATGCTTTCGCTAAAAGCTTATTTGAACTTGTAGTGTAAATTCAGATGGTTTTCTGAACAATTACATTATAAAACATATTTTTAAAAATGTCAATACTTTTTTGGAGGGAAATTATGAAAACAAACGGAAATCAAAACAAAATGTCGGATTATTATGTAGGGCTCGATGTCGGAACCGATTCGATCGGATGGGCGGTCACTGATACGCAGTACAACATCCCTCGGTTCAAAGGGAATGCGATGTGGGGAGTCAGGCTGTTCAATGAAGCGAACCCCGCCGCCGAGAGAAGGCAGAACAGAGTTACGCGCAGGCGATTGAACCGCCGCCGTCAACGCCTTGAACTGCTCCAACTGCTTTTCAATGACGAAATCAAAAAAATCGATCCGTCGTTTTTTATGCGTCTGAGCGAAAGCGCGCTTTTAAGTGACGACAAAACGCACAAAGCAAGATTTCAGCTGTTCAATGACAGCGACTTTACCGATAAGGATTATTTTAAAAAATATCCGACCGTGTATCATTTAAGGAAAGAGCTTATCGAGTCGGATGAACCGCACGACATTCGGCTGGTTTATCTTGCGCTGCACCATATTATAAAAAGCCGCGGACATTTTCTTTTTGATATGGAGCTTTCGGAAGACAATAAATCGGTTGATGCACTTCTTTGTGAATTTAAGGATCGGATATTTGAAGATTACGGCGCCGAACTCAATTTCAAGGATAAAGCCGCCTTTATATCAGTACTCACCGACCGCAACCTCGGAATTAAAGAAAAAAAGAAGCAGCTGAAAAAGTTAGTGAGCGTCAGCGGCGGGGATGAGCTCATTGATCTTGCTGCCGCTGTCGAAATGCTGTCCGGTGGAACTGTCCAATTTTCAAAGCTGTTCTGCGATAAAAGCCTGGATGAGGAAGAGAAGAAAAGTCTGTCGCTCAAGACAGATATAAACGAGAGTCTTGATGTTTATGAAAGGATACTCGGAACAGACAGGCTTGATGTGATCTTATCCTTAAAGGAGATCTATGACTGCGCCAAGCTTGCGGAAATGCTCGGTGAGCATAATTACATATGTGAGGTAAAGGTCGAGCAGTATGACATAAACAAAAAAGATCTTTTGCGGCTGAAAAAGTTTGTTTTGGAAAACGCTCCTGACCGATATAAAGAAATTTTCACAGCTAAGGAAAACAAACTGAACAACTATGCGGCATACAGCGGAAAAACGCTCAAATCGGGAGAGTACTTCTGCAAGCTACAGGAGGGTTTTTGCCAATATCTAAAAAAAGCGCTTCCCGAACTGGAAGAGTCCGCCGAATACGCCGATATCTATTACAAAATCGATAGGAATATCTTTTTACCTCGGCTCAGGGGAAGTGACAACGCCGTCATTCCTCATCAGCTTCACGGCAAAGAGCTTGATAAAATACTCGAAAATGCCTCGCACTATCTCGAATTTTTAAATGAAAGGGACGAAAACGGCGTCAGCGTCAGGGATAAGATATCTTCTGTTTTCCGATTCAAGATACCATACTATGTAGGCCCGCTGAATGCAAATTCTCCGCATTCGTGGGTCGTCAGAAACAGCGATGAAAAAATATATCCGTGGAATTTTGAGAGCGTTGTAGACACCGAAAAAAGCTCGCAGAATTTTATTTTGAATCTTATCGGCAGATGCCCGTACACCGGCGACGAAGTCCTCCCGAAAAGCTCGCTTTTGTTCAGCGAATACTGTGTTCTCAATGAGATAAATCCTCTTTCGGTCAACGGAGTGAAAATACCGCTCGAAGTCAAAAACGAGATCTATAATGAGCTGTTTTTGAGATCCGATTCAAGGGTAACAAAAAAATCGATCAAGCGGTTTTTGATCAAAAACGGGCATATGACCGAGCAGGATGAATTATCCGGTGTGGATGATGTGATAAAATCGGAGCTTAAATCGTATCATAGTTTTTCAAGG
>CAVGWP010000013.1:0-4320 GCA_963633095.1 bacterium
AGATTCAGCTGGGATTCCGATTACCTGCAGCTTTATCCCGAAAAGAATATTTACGCTGTTGTTCCGAAAAACATTGAAGATGACAGCTTAACGTTCGATACTTCTTTCGGCGGAAGCTATGTCAACGCGCCGATCAAATCAGGAGAGGTTATCGGATACGCCCGAATTATTTGTGCAGGCGAGCAGATCGGAACAGTCAACCTTGTTGCAAAAGAAGACGTTTCGATGAATCCGCTTATGTTCTTCAAGCAAATAATCGATGAGCTGTTCGGTACAACGCTGTTTAAACTGCTGCTGTGCGGTATTATCGCCGTGCTGATATTGATAATTGTTGTGAATGTTATTTACAACAAGAAAAAGCACACAAGAGCAAAAAAAATAAATAAGATCCGAAAAATATAGTTTGAGATACAAAAAAGTCCGCCGTGCAACAATCGGCGGACTTTTTGCTTTTGTTATTTTGTTTCGATTTCCTGAATATGAAATCCTGTTAATTTATCGAGCTTTTTTTGATAACGCTCCTCTTCCGAAAAGACGCAACCGCAATACTTTTGCATATACAGCCCCATCTCTCGGGCTTTTGACTGCCCTGCTCTGAAAAGAGGACGAAAATCGCGGTACAGAAAATCGATCCCGAACACAGAGGAATATTTCTGCGCCGTCTTAATGATCAGCTCATGATTCTGATACGGACTGATAAGAAGCGTCGTTGAAAAAGAATCATACCCGTTATCATGAGCGTACTGCGCTGTTTTTTTTAGGCGGATATCATAACAATATCCGCAGCGCGATCCAAATGACGGATATGTTGCTCTCGCAAAATCTCTAAGACCGTACTCGTCATCAAGCAGCAGACGAAACTCAGATGATCCTGCAAAGTCGCAAAGAGCCTGCCTGCGCGCGTTATACTCTGTGAATGGGTGGATATTCGGGTTATACCAATACCCGTCGAAATCAATGCCCGCCTGACGCAGATCGTCAACACAGGCGACACTGCACGGCGCACAGCAAATATGAAGCAGTGTTTTCATTTAAAATCCCAGATCCTCATTAACAAGAATAATCTTGATCCTGCCCGCGGGCTTACTGATCCTTGTTACAACTTCGTGTGCACAGACGCTGTCCTCACTCTTACAATTCGCGCAAGTACCTGTTATACAGCAAGGTGCCTTTCTGCCGCTGAAACGCTGACTGTTGATCGGTGATGCAACGGTTTTAGCACGGGTAACGGCATCCGCCAGAGTCGGAGCGAGCTTGTTCATTCCAACGACCATAACAACGCTTTTTGCACCAAAGATCATCGCCGCGACGCGGTTTCCGGTTCCGTCGATATTAACAAGCTCACCGTCATACGAAACGGCATTCGAGCTCATTAAAAATGTATCGGCAAAGGTAGCTTCTTTCAGAATTTGAGCGCGTTCCTCATCGGATTTTGCGGCGTTACGGTCGATACACTTATAACCGTTATTTTTAAGATAATCGAAAAGTCCAATCTCGGCGACAGACATCGTGCCGCCCCAGGACACTGTTCCCTCTTTCGGAATAAGCGAGATCGCCTTTTCCAAAGCCTGCTGTTTATCCTCACAATAGTAAGCTTCAAAATGGCGCGCTTTCAGGTTTTTAACGACCTTTTCCGCGAGCTTCTCATTTCTGATTTTCACAAACTCATTCATCATTATTTTCATCATCCTTTTCTATATCGGATTTAATCGTGTCAAACAACTTGCTGTATTTTGTATTTTTCATAGACGGAAAAGCACGAACAAGACGTTTCGGGCTGAAAATACCAGGTTTTTTAAGCTTTTTCATTTGTTCGTTATAGTCCGTGCTGCGGCGAAAATTCTTAATAAGGTTTTCCTTCATCTCGCCTGTTTTGGTTTTTCCTTCGGCGAGAGCAGAGTTGATTCTCTCCTTGTTCTGCTCCAAAAACTCAGTGAGCTTTCGGCTGACTGTTTCAAGTCCGCTTTGCATGACTATGATACTCTTAACGGTTAAAACAAGGTCAACTACAAGAATTCCGAGGCAAATCCCCCCGATGAAATTTATAACATTGTGATTGATTTTTGAGAGCAGATCTGCAACGAACGGATGAATAAACTTAACTAAAATGACCGACATTGCGCCGAAAGCCGTTGACGCAAGAAGGCTTATTCTGCCTTGAAAATTGATTTTATACGTAGAGTAGTCCCACCAACGGGTGTTGAATAGCTTTTCGAGAATAACAGCTGTCACATATTCGATGACGGTGCAGACAGCCATGCTGACAAAGAACAGCACTATGTAATTATCGATCTTCATCAGATCCTGAAACAGCACATAAACCGCGATCGCACCTGTTCCGTAGATCGGGCAAAGCGGGCCGAACAAAAAGCCGCGGTTTACGAGTTTTCCCTGATCGATAGTGCAGAAAATCTCTTCCCAAATCCAGCCGAGAAAGCTGTATATCAAAAAGTAGATAAAATACAGATTGAAATAATACATCGAATCACATCTTTTCAGGCGCATCGATCTTCAACATCGAGAGCGCATTTTTGAGCACAGTCTGTGTTGCGGTGCAGAGTTCAAGACGGGCATATTTAAGATCGTCCTGCGCTGATTTTACCGGGCAGGCATTATAAAACTTATGGAACAGTGTCGCAAGCTCTATGACATATCTCGTTACGATAGACGGGTTATAGTCGCGAGCAGCAGAAATTATACTATCTGTATAAGCAGCAATGTGGCGGATAAGCTCTCTTTCTTCCGGGGTGTTCAACACATTGAGCTGTTCGGCATCGAGCTGACGGCGTTCGATACCCTGCGCTTTGAGATTGCGGATTATCGAGCAGATACGCGCATGAGCATACTGAACATAATAAACCGGATTCTGCGATTCCTGCTTCACCGCAAGATCGAGATCAAACTCGAAATGGCTGTTCGGCTCGCGAAGGTTGAAGAACAGGCGAGCGGCGTCTATCGGGACTTCATCGAGCAAAGTCTCGAGTGTGACAGCCTTACCCGAACGCTTTGAAAGCTTATAAGTCTCGCCGTTTTTAACAAGGCGAACCATCTGCATTATGATTGCTTCAAGGCGGCTATCGTCAATTCCGAGGGCACTCAGAGCAGCACGCATACGCGGAACATATCCGTGATGGTCGGCGCCGAGGACATCGATAGCGACATCGTAGCCTCTTGTTACAAGCTTATTATAGTGGTAAGCGATATCGGGCACAAAATAGGTCACAACGCCGTTTGCACGGATAAGGACTCTGTCCTTATCCTCTCCGAATGCGGTTGATCTGAACCAAAGTGCGCCGTCCTGCTCATAGGTATAGCCCGACGCTTTGAGTTTTTCGATAATGTCCGCCACCGCGCCGCTCTCATGAAGCTCGCTTTCTTTAAACCAGCGGTCATAATTGATCCTGTATTTAGCGAGGTCATCGTGCAATTTCTGAATATTCAGCGGCAAAGCATAGTCGCAAAGCGCCTGCTTTCTTGTTTCGCTGTCTGTATTAAGGTATTTATCACCGTAGATCTTATAGAAATTCTGAGCGTGCTCGATGATATCGGCGCCATGATAAGCGTCCTCCGGGATCTCGACCGAACTATCGAATATTTGGAGATATCTCGCTTCAAGCGACACCTTGAATTTTTCTATCTGATTGCCGGCGTCATTTACATAAAATTCGCGCGAAACATCATAGCCTGCCGCCTGCATAACAGACGCAAGACAGTCGCCGAGCGCGCCGCCGCGGGCATTGCCGATGTGCATAGGACCTGTGGGGTTTGCCGAAACGAACTCGAGCAAAACTCTTTTGCCGCCGCCGAAATCCGACTTACCATAGTCCTCTCGGAGCATTTCGACATCCTTGAGAATAGCACTGTAATACAGATCGTCTAAAAAGAAATTGATAAATCCGGGACCTGCGATCTCAAAGGAAGAAACACAGCTATCGGAGATATCAAGATTTTCGCAGATTATCTCCGCAATTTTTCTCGGAGCCATATGAAACTGCTTGGCGGAAACCAACGCAGCATTTGCCGCATAGTCGCCGTGGGTCCTGTCCTGTGGGACTTCAATAACAAAGTCGCTCGGCTTTTCGCCGCTGAGCTGACCTTTCTCAATAGCCTTGTCCATTGCGGCATAAATCGCCGCTTTTATTTGATTTTCGGTTTCCTTTACGATTTTGGACACTTACTCTTCCCCTCCTATTATCATGCAAAGCTTAACGCTCAGATCGTTCTGCGCGATACCGCTCAGGGTATAGTGCAGACGAATCTTGATATTATCTTCATTTTCATCAATACTCTTTAAATCAGCGCCGTTTTCTTCAACTTCAT
>CAVGWP010000013.1:4330-5564 GCA_963633095.1 bacterium
GCCGATACCTGTGTAATAGCGGCCGACGGTCTCGCTGTCTGCCGCAAACTCAAGCTTTGTGTCATACGGTGATTTTCTGAGCATGAGCGCTCTGCCGTGCTCAACTGTTATCACCGTTCTCGCCGAGCCGCCGTAAAGCGGTTGGTCATAGGCGATCATGTGTTTGCCGTTCATTATTTTATGCTCGCAATCGAAGATCTCCTCGGTTGCCGGATCATCATCGATCATCGAGCGGACTTTCAGCTTTTTCATCCTACCTGCACGCGTGACACCGCCGCGCCGACCTCCTCCTGCAAAAAGAGTGCCGCTGTTTTTTTGAAGCTTTCGGGGCGGTCGGTCACATAATAAGCATAGTTGCCCTGATCTTCACTGCCGGTCTGCATATCGTTTTGCTCGATCAGGCGCTTGCATTCATGCGCTGTCGCTCTGCCTGCGCTGATGAGCGTCACCCTGTCGCCTAAAATGTCACCGATTATCGGGGCTATCAGCGGATAATGCGTGCAACCGAGTATGACCGTGTCTGCTTTGGATTCGATTATGCTTTTTAAATACCGCTTTGCGGCAAGAATGGTTATCTGTTCATCTCTGCCGATAAGTCCTTCTTCCACTAACGGCACAAAAAGCGGACATTCAACGCCGACAACGCTCAATGAGCGGTCGATCGATAAAAGTGCTTTATTATACGCGCCCGAGCTCACTGTTGCCGCTGTTCCGAGCACGCCGACTGTTTTGTTTTTGGTGACTGCCGCTGCTGCCGCCGCTGTCGGTTCGACAACACCGAGAAACGGAACAGGCAGGTTGTTGCCTGTGTTGGGAGCGACCGAGCTGACTGTGCCGCAAGCGGCAACTATCATTTTAACGCCTTTAGACAAAAGGAACTCTTCATCCTGCCTCGCATAGAGCTCGATAATATCGCGGCTGCGGCTGCCGTAAGGCACGCGGCCCGTATCGCCGAAGAAAACGATATCTTCATGCGGCATGATAGTTTTAAGCTCCTTGACGAAGGTCAGCCCGCCGAGCCCGCTGTCGAAAACACCGATCGGCCTTTTATCCATATAAAAATCATCCCTTCAGACGGATAAAATATCAATATCCACTTATTTTTTATTATACTAAAACACAGCCGCAAAATCAAGTGTTTTTAACTATTTGGAGCTTTAGGGCGGAAAAACGGCGTATCTTCATTCGGATACGCCGTTTTATCAGTCATGTATTCTCTCGATAGACTGTTTTA
>CAVGWP010000013.1:5606-27694 GCA_963633095.1 bacterium
TTCAAAGCAATTTATTTTTGATTGCAAAAGCTCAACATCTTCTGTGAACTTTTTGCTTTCAAAATAATCGGAGCTTTTATATCCGAGCTCGGAATAATCAAACTTTTTATATCGATCGTCTTCAAATATCGCAGAGTCGATCACTGTGACCTTCTGCTGCATTTCGATCAGATCGGAAAGCTCTTTTTTCAGCTCATCTATCTTCTTTTGGACATCGAGGAGAGTTTGTTCCACAATATTTTTATCCATTTGCTCACCCTCAGTCTCCGAACATATTTTTCAACTTATCGAAAAAGCGTTCGCGCTTTTTATAGTTGCCGGGCTTTTTGATCTCATCAAATTTCTTTAAAGCTTCCTTTTGCTCGCCGGAAAGATTCTTCGGGATCTCAACCACGATATTGACATACTGATTGCCGCGGCCTGTTCCGCCGAGACGCTTAATACCCTTGCCGGAAAGTTTAAATTCATCGCCGGGCTGTGTGCCCTCGTGGATCTTGAACTTGACTTTACCGTCAAGCGTCGGAACGGTTATTTCATCGCCGAGAGCCGCCTGAACAAATGTTACGGGAATATCGCAATAAACATCAAAACCGTTGCGCTCGAAAACAGGATGCGGACGGACATTGACATTGATATGAAGATCGCCGGACGGACCGCCGTTTACACCTGCATCACCCTGACCTCTGACATTGAGAGTCTGATCGTCATCGATACCGGCGGGAATATTGACAGTGTGCGTCTTCGTGGCATTGACTCTGCCGCTTCCCGAGCATTTCGGACACGGAGATTCGATCTTTTTGCCCTTGCCGCGGCACTCCGGACAAACCTGCTGAGTCTGCATTACGCCGAACGCCGTGCGCTGAGTCGCCATGACGCGACCTGTGCCGTTACAACGCTGACAGGTCTTGACCGATGTGCCTGACTTTGCGCCCGAGCCGCCGCATTCCGAGCAGTTTTCAACATGTGTGAACTTGATCTCTTTTTGACAGCCCTTTGCCGCCTCTTCAAAAGACAGCATAACGGAAGCCGCAGTGTCGGCTCCTCTTCTCGGTGCATTCGGATCAGAGCGTCTTCCTCCGCCGAATCCGCCGCCGAAAAAGCTGCCGAAAATATCGCCGAGGTCTCCGAAATCGGAAAAGCCGCCGAATCCGCCGCCCTGACCGCCGCCTGCGCCGAAGTTAGGATCGACTCCGGCATGTCCGAACTGATCATAGCGAGCTTTTTTCTCGCTGTCGGACAGCACTTCGTATGCCTCGTTGACTTCCTTAAACTTTGCCTCAGCCTCTTTGTCGCCGGGATTAAGATCCGGATGATATTTTTTTGCCTGCTGCCGGTATGCTTTTTTTATCGTGGCTTCATCGGCATTTTTGTCAACGCCTAAAACCTCGTAATAATCCCGCTTGTCTGCCATATACAATCTCCATTCCTGCAAAACTCATGCGAGCCCCCTTGCGGGGGCTTGTGAGTTTATTTTTTATCATCGTCTGCTTCGGTGAACTCAGCGTCGTAAACATTAGAATCGCTGCCGCCCTGAGCACCTGCGTTAGGATCGGCATTCGGCTGAGCGCCTGCCTGCTGAGCCTGAGCTTCCTTATACACCTTTTCCGAAACGGTATAGAGTGCTTTCTGAAGAGCCTCCTGCTTAGCTTTGATAGCCTCGGTGTCGGTTCCCTTGAGAGCTTCTCTGAGGTCGTTGCAAGCTGTGTTCACAGAATTCTTTTCATCTTCCGTGAGCTTATCACCGAGATCCTTAACGCTCTTTTCAGCCTGATAGATCATCTGATCGGCATTGTTGCGCAGATCGACATCTTCACGGCGCTTTTTGTCCTCACTCGCATACTGCTCAGCTTCATGAACAGCCTTTTCGATGTCTTCCTTAGACATCGAAGTGTTGGATGTGATAGTGATAGTCTGTTCCTTGCCTGTGCCCTTATCCTTAGCGGATACATGAACGATGCCGTTTGCATCGATATCGAATGTTACTTCAATCTGCGGGATTCCGCGAGGTGCGGGGGCAATACCGTCGAGGTGGAACACACCGAGTGTTTTATTATCCTTGGCAAATTCACGCTCACCCTGGAGAACATGGATCTCAACAGAAGTCTGACCGTCTGCCGCAGTCGAGAAGATCTGACTCTTCTTTGTCGGGATAGTTGTGTTTCTGTCGATAACCTTTGTGGAAACGCCGCCCATTGTTTCGATACCGAGTGACAGCGGAGTTACATCGAGCAGGAGCAATCCCTTAACATCGCCGCCGAGGACGCCGCCCTGAATAGCCGCACCGATCGCAACACATTCATCGGGGTTGATACCCTTGAACGGGTCTTTGCCGATAAACTCTTTGATAGCGTCGTTTACAGCCGGAATCCTCGAAGAACCGCCGACCATGAGAACCTTGGAGATCTCACCCTTGTCGAGTCCCGCATCGGACAGAGCCTGACGAACCGGACCCATTGTAGCTTCAACAAGGTCTGCTGTGAGTTCATTGAACTTAGCTCTTGTGAGCGTTGCTTCATAGTGCTTCGGACCTGTCTGGTCGGCTGTGAGGAACGGCAGATTGATATCGACCGATGTCACGCCGGAAAGGTCGATCTTTGCTTTTTCGGCAGCTTCCTTGATACGCTGCATTGCCATTTTATCGCCGGAAAGGTCGATGCCGTTCTGAGCTTTGAAATCGTTTACGATATAGTCCATAATGCGCTTATCAAAGTCATCGCCGCCGAGACGGTTGTTACCTGCGGTTGCCAAAACTTCCTGAACACCGTCGCCCATTTCAATGATCGAAACATCGAATGTGCCGCCGCCGAGGTCATATACCATGACCTTCTGATCGGAGTCTTTATCAACACCGTATGCAAGAGCTGCTGCTGTCGGCTCATTGATGATACGCTTTACATCTAAACCTGCTATTTTGCCCGCATCCTTAGTTGCCTGACGCTGAGCGTCTGTGAAGTATGCAGGAACAGTGATAACAGCTTCTGTTACAGGCTGACCGAGATACGCCTCTGCGTCTGCCTTGAGCTTTTGCAAAATGACTGCGGAGATCTCCTGCGGAGTGTACTTTTTGCCGTCTATATCAACAGTATAAGAAGTACCCATTTCGCGCTTGATAGAGGAAATAGTGCGATCAGGATTTGTTATAGCCTGACGCTTTGCGACCTGACCGACAAGACGCTCGCCGTTTTTCGAGAACGCTACTACGGACGGCGTTGTGCGGGCTCCCTCTGCATTTGCGATAACGACAGGATCGCTGCCTTCGATAACAGCGACGCATGAGTTTGTGGTTCCAAGGTCAATACCAATTATTTTTCCCATAAAAATTCATCCTTTCAATGTTAAAAAGCAAATTAAAAATAAGTTTATATCAATCGCAATTCGCGACTTTTACCATTGCATGGCGGATCACGGTGTCACCCAGACGGTAGCCCTTTTGAAGAACCTGAACAACGGTGTTTTCACCGACCGAATCATCATCCACCTTCATGACAGCCTGATGGAAGTTAACATCAAATGGCTCGTTTTCGGGGTCTATCTCCTCAAGTCCGAGCTTATGGAGAGCGTCCGTCAAGCCCTTGACTGTCATTGTAATTCCTTTTGCATAGTCTGACGATTGATCATCTACGGAAAGTGCGCGTTCGATATTATCGAGCGACGGGATGAGCTCTTTGATTGTGCTTGCTTTGACGAGCTCTGTGAGCTTTTCTTTATTCTGATTTTCGCGTTTTTTGTAATTATCAAATTCCGCCGCTTTTCTGAGCAGCATATCATCGCGCTCGGCAACCTGCTTTTCAAGTTCCTCGATCCTCGTTTTAAGCTCAGTCACCTCTTTGTTAGGCTTCTTTTTTGAAGCTTTTTTCGTTTCTTTTGGCTCTACTTGTTTCGGTGAACCGGTTGCGGCTGTGTCTTTTTCGTTTTCCTGCATTAAATTCAGTCCTTTCACTGCATATCTCGTTTGAAGCGGTCGGTCAGATACCTGCCGAGCGACTCTTTGAAATAAAGTACGCTCGGAATTATTGTTTCATAATTCATTCTGTCGGGCCCGAGAATACCGACTGCACCGACATTTTGACCGCCGAGCTTATACTTTGTTACGATCAGTCCCGAGCTTTTGAGGGCTTTTTCGCCTGTTTCGCTTCCGAGAATGACCGTTATTTCGCCGCCTGCTTGCGAAAGCATGTTGCAAACCGACGGTTCGTTATGAAGATAATCAAGCAGCGGTTTTAGTTTATCGCTGCCGTACTCCCTGTGAGAAAACAGATTAGCCTGACCTTTCAGCTTAACATGAATTTGATTTAACTCCTCTACCATTTCACTTGCGGTGTAGACCGCAGGCATTGCATAGAGCGCATCCTCTCCGAGACCGATAAGCATATTCTGCATTGAAGCGGCGTTGACCGAATCAAGCGGTCTGCCGACAAGCGTTTTGGCAAGGGCTGTATCTATTTTTGCCAGAAAATCCGCATTTATTTGCCGATCAAAGCGGCAAAAACGGCTTTTTATGATACCTGCAGTTGTGACGAACATCAGCACGGCGGTATACTTATCTATCGGGACAAGCCGAACGCGATAAACTTTAAGCTCACTACCCTGCGGCGGCGTCAGCATTGAAACACAACCTGTTATATCCGCGAGCGCACTGCAGGCTGAATCGAGCAGCTCTTCGGGATCTTCCTGCGCATTGGGAAATAAGCTGTCGATCGTTCGCTTGGCGTGTTCATCAAGCTTGCACTCAGGGATCAGCTTATGGATGAAATACTGATAGCCGAGAGAGGTCGGGACCCTACCTGCCGAAGTGTGCGGCTGGCAAAGAAGTCCTGCTTCGCAAAGACGGTTCATAGATGAACGGATCGTCGCAGGTGAGAGATTCAAGCTGTGATCATCTCTAAGCGTTTTCGAGCCAACAGGCTCGCCGTTTAAAATGTATGAACGGATAACGATATTAAGAATTTCAAGGTCTCTGTTTGAGAGATTCATTATCCATTCCTCTTTTCCTTCTTTGTTTCGTTAGCACTCTTTCACTTCGAGTGCCAACAAGTATAATCTACCACTCTTTTGCGCTTTTGTCAATAGTTAATTTGTAAAATAAATATGAACATTTTGACCAATTTTGACTTTAATCAATGTATAAGTATCGTTTTTCGGTCAAAAATATGATAAACGCATACCGAAAGGACGGTTTTTATGAACGAAGAAACAAATATCGAACAGAAAGAATCAGGCAGAAAAAAGGCGAGTGTTTACATGACTGTCGGCGTTTGTGTTATTGCACTGGCGCTCGGAGTGTGGTCCGCGATGACTCAGCCTGATGCGAAAAACAGTGCTGAAACAAAGATCGAAACGCAGACTGTGCAGACGACGACCTTGACGGCAAAGGCGGCGGAAAACAAGGTAACGGGACAGACTGTCGGCACGACAAAGCAAACGCAAAGCAAGACTACCGAGAAAAAGAGTGAAAAAACCACCCAAAAAAGCACTGTTGCAAAATACTTCATTATGCCGATAGGCGGTGAAACGATAAAGAAGTTCAGCACGTCCGAGCTTCAGTTTTCAAAGACCTACGGCGATTGGCGGCTTCACACTGCCGTTGACATCAAAGCGGACACAGACACTGCTGTGAATGCGTCGGGCGACGGAAAAGTAACCGACGCTTATGAAGACTCGAAACTCGGAAAGGTCATAGTGATCGATCACGGCAACGGCATTGTCGGCTACTACTGCGGACTGAAATCATTCGGTGCGCGAAAGGGCGATATTGTCAGCGCGGGCGATAAGATAGGCGTTGCGGGGACTGTTCCCTGCGAAGCGAAGGACGGAGCACATCTTCACTTTGAAATGAAACAAAACGAGAAATATATTGACCCGCAAAAGCTTTGGCGCGCTGAATAAACCTATTAAAGCGGGCATATACTGTTATCAAGGCTCCCGCAGCGTTTAGGAGCAAAAAACGACCTGTGTCAGATCCGAAGATCCGGCACAGGTCGTTTTATTATTTATTATGAAAGCAATGCTCTGTCGTTTGAAAATTCTCTTCCGCTGAGCTTTGAGAACGCTTCAAGCAGATCTTCAACTGTAAGCTTTTTCTTCTCTTCACCGCTGACATCGAGAATTATTTTACCGTCGTTCATCATGATAAGACGGTTGCCGTGAGCGATAGCGTCACGCATATTGTGAGTTACCATTAGGGTGGTAAGATTACCATCCTCGATGAATTTATCGGAAAGCGCGAGCACCTTTGCAGCTGTTTTCGGGTCAAGTGCCGCTGTGTGTTCATCAAGCAGCAAAAGCTTCGGTTTCCTGAGCACCGCCATGAGCAGTGTTATGGCCTGGCGCTGTCCGCCCGACAACAGACCGACCTTTGTGGTAAGTCTGTCCTCAAGGCCGAGGTCAAGATGAGAAAGTATCTCTTTAAACTGATCTCTTTCGGAGCGCTTGATAGACCATCCGAGACCTCTGTGGCAGCCCCTGCGGTTTGCAAGAGCAAGGTTTTCCTCGATCCACATATCAGCGGCAGTACCCATCATGGGATCCTGAAAAACTCTGCCGATAAACTTTGCGCGTTTATGCTCGGAAAGTCCTGTGACATCAACGCCGTCGATCGTGATCGAGCCCCTGTCCACCGGGTAGACGCCTGCGATCATATTGAGCATGGTAGATTTTCCTGCTCCGTTACCGCCGATGACTGTGCAAAAATCACCGTCATTTAATGTGAGGTTCAAGCCTTGAAGAGCTCTTTTTTCATTTATCGTACCCGCATTAAAGGTTTTGTGTACATCCCTGATCTCAAGCATTACTGTACCTCCTTTTTGCGGTTCTGTCTGCGTCTGATGCGATCCTGCGCTTTGGATTTCCAATAGGGGAAGCCGAGGAAGCAGGCAACGACTATTGCAGAGAAGAGTTTAAGATCGTTTGCGTTCATACCGAGCTGCATAACAAGTGTAAGCACGATATAGTAGATAATACCGCCGAATACCGCCGCAAGCAGTCTGAGCGCAAAGTTTTTGAAGAACGAGCCGAATATAACATCACCGATAATAACTGCGGCAAGTCCGATAACGATCGCGCCGCGGCCCATATTGACATCGGCAAAGCCCTGATACTGCGCGAGCATTGCGCCGGACAGTGCCACGATGCCGTTGGAAATGACGATACCGACTATCTTATTTACATTGGTGTTGATACCGTTTGCGCGAGCCATTGCAAGGTTGTTGCCTGTTGCTCTGAGCGAATGACCGATCTCGGTGCCGAAAAACCAATAAAGCAAAACGATAAGCACAACTGTGAAAATTCCGCCGACGATGATCGTTTTGGTGATATCTTTCAGCGAAAACAGAACATCAAAGCTGCCGACAAGCGACATATTTGCCTTGCCCGACATGATCCTGAGGTTGATAGAATAAAGAGCAAGCTGAGTTAAGATACCCGAAAGCAGCGCCGGAATACCGAACTTTGTATGAAAAATACCTGTGACAAGTCCCGCCGCACAACCTGCGACAAGCGACAAAAGCATAGCCACCCAAACATTCATTCCGTTTGTCATACAGACGACAAGAACGGCACCTCCCGTTCCGAACGAGCCGTCCACCGTGAGGTCGGCAATGTCGAGTATCTTATATGTAAGATAAACTCCGATCGCCATAACACCCCAGATTATGCCCTGCGCAACAGCACCGGGCAATGAACTGATAAATGACATCATAAAATTTTCCTCTCTCACAAGCAATAAGGCGGTTGCCCGCCTTATTGCTTAAAATTTGTTAATTTGCGATTATTCAGCCGAAGTATCGATTTCGGTATAACCTTCGGGGATTGTGATTCCGAGGCTCTCTGCACGGGATTTTATATACTTCTTTGTGAGATTTTCAGAATATGCGATATCAAGGTCGCCTGCGTTTTTACCGTTTACAAGTATATCATAAGCAAGCTCGCCTGCTTTTCTGCCAAGGTCATAGTAGCTGATAGAAAGCGTTGCGACACCGCAGCCTTTGCAGATACCCTCTTCGCCTGCAAATACCGGAATCTTTGCAGGAGCGGCGATATTATCAATAATGCCGCAGCTCGATGCAGCTGTGTTATCTGTCGGAATATAAATAGCGTCGCACTCGCTGATAGCCTTCTGAGTTATAGTTGCAAGGTCGTTGGAATCGGCAAACGGAAATTCCTTGCTCTTGATTCCGAGCGAATCGAAATTCTTTGCGATCTGAGTTGCCTGATATTTTGAATTTGCTTCAGCCGAGCAATAAATGATAGCGACCTGCTTTACATCGGGCTTGAGCTCTTTAACCATCTGAGCCTGCTGATCGAGCGGAGCAAGATCGCATGAACCTGTGATATTTTTGCCTGCCTTGCCTGTCCAATCGGAGATGTTAAGAGCGGTTGCATAGTCTGTTACGGATGTGCCGACGATCGGGATAGAATCTGTTGCTGTTGCAGCCGCCTGAAGAGCGCCTGTTGCATTGGCGAGAATAAGATCGACATTTGAAGAAACAAACTGGTTTACGATAGTCGAGCAGTTTGTGCTTTCGCCTGCGGCGTTCTGCTCATCGAATTTGACCTTATCTCCGAGCTTTTCGGTGAGATAATCCTTAAAGCCTTTTGTTGCGGCGCCAAGCGCAGTGTGCTGAACGAGCTGGCAGATACCGATATTATATACCTTGCCGTCTGCAGAACTGCCGCTTTCTGCGGAATCACCGCAACCGGACATTACGACGGCAGATACAAGCGCAAGCGATGTAAGAGCCGCTACAAGCTTTTTGATCTTCATAAAAACCATACTCCTCTTTTTGACAAATCATAAAGAAAACTTTATATTTGCAGTATATCACTTTAAAGCAGTAATGTCAAGAACTTTTTTGACAGGAAAAACATTGACAAAACGTTTTTCGGCATTTATTATTGTTGTATATGAGCTTAAAGAGAAGGGAGTGGGCGTTATAAAAAGCAGGCTATTTATTGTCGTTCCCTGCTATAATGAAGAGCAGGTGTTGCCGGAGACCGCAAAACGGCTGAAGCAAAAGCTTTTGTCGCTTGAAAGCAACGGCGTTATTTCTGACAACTGCCGTGTTTTATTTGTGGACGACGGCTCTGACGACAAGACATGGGAGATAATAAGTGCTCTTCATTCCGATGACAGTATGTTCTGCGGAATAAGCCTGAGCCGAAACGAAGGACATCAGAACGCGCTTGTTGCAGGGCTTTTTGAAGCGGCAAAGCACGCCGACGCGGTTATATCAATAGACGCCGACTTACAGGACGATATAAACGCGATTGACAAGATGATAAAAGAATATCAAAACGGATATGAAATCGTCTACGGCGTCCGAAGCAACAGAAAGTCGGACAGTCGGTTCAAGCGGTCGAGCGCAGGGGCTTTTTACAGACTGATGAATTTTTTCGGTGCTAAGACAGTTTACAACCATGCCGATTTCAGGCTGATGAGCAAAAGAGCGGTAGAGGCTCTCGAACAGTTTTGCGAGGTCAATCTCTTTCTGCGCGGGATAGTGCCGCTGATCGGGTTTAAGACAACGGTCGTTGAATACGAACGGCAAAAGAGATTTGCCGGAGAAAGCAAATATCCGCTTAAAAAGATGGTGTCGTTTGCGGTGGACGGGATAACATCTTTCAGCATAAAGCCGATAAGATTTATAACACTGCTCGGATTTTTGATCTTGCTTGCAAGTCTCGGAATGCTGATATATGCGCTTGTTTCTTATTTCAACGACGCTGTGAGAGGCTGGTCGAGTATACTGATCTCGATCTGGGGAATAGGCGGTCTGATCCTTTTTTCGATCGGCATTATCGGCGAATATATCGGCAAGATCTATCTCGAATCCAAAGCAAGACCGAGATATTTTATAGAAAAAACGCTTATAGACGATTGAAATTGAATTGATAACAAAAGCCGTTTGGATATGCTCCAAACGGCTTTTCCTTATGATCTTGTCTGAAATTTCACTCTGCACTTCGGGCAGGTCACATTTATTTTTCCCTTGCCCTTGGGCACACGAAGCTGAGCGCCGCAATTCTTGCATTTTAGGTATTTATAATTTTTTCTATCCTTTTTAGGCTTTTGAAAATCGGTTTGATAAGTAGTTTGACGGTTTCCTTTCAACCGCTCGACGATCATCAAAAACCTGCGGTTTTCCTCTGCCCTTGCAGATGTGTTGCTCGACAGCATACGGAAAAACGAATAAGCCATAGGCAGATAAACAAACACACGCTGCCAGCCGAACATACCGACTCTGCAAAGAGTTAAAATAAAGCTGATTATAAGCGACAGACAAAGCACGACAATTGCCAGTGCGTCAATACCGTTTCTTCCACGCATGATCTCACGAAGTCTGTAATAAAAATTCATTTCACAACACCTCTTTATCCGCTCTTGTCTTTTTAATCATTATACTGTGTTTATCGCCGTATAATTTAAACAGTCAGTGAATTTTTTATAAAATAACGGTGATTTGATGAGATTTTTAACAGCTGATCTGAAGCCGGCAAAGAAAAAGTTTATTGCGGCGGTTTGCGCTGTGCTTACTCTCAGCCTGGCAGCAGGTATGTTTTTCAGAGGGTCTGAAAGCGGGCTTTATGAGGTTTCGGCTGAGGCACAGCAAAATAGGTTTATCAAATGGGTGGACTTTTCTGTGAGCTGCACCGCTATGAAGCAGGCACTTAAATATCAAAAAAGCGACGGACTTGATTGGTTACAGCTTCTGAGCGTTGCCGCCTGCAAAAACGGCGGACATTTTTCCGACAAGAAAAACAGCGATATTGACGACGCGGCAAAACGGCTGAAAAACGGCGAGAGTATCGACAGTATATGCAGCTCGAAATACTACTCTTACTATCTTGAAGCCTACACAGCAGTGCTCACAGGGCTTGCCGACAAAGACGGACTTACCGCATATTCGCCGATAGCTAAGGGGCGATCCTACTCTCATTCCGACGACTTCGGAAACGGCAGATCCTACGGCTTCAAGCGAAGGCATCTCGGCAATGATCTTATGGGATCGGTCGGCACTCCGATAATCGCTGTTGAAGGCGGTATTATCGAGACAATGGGCTGGAACAGATACGGCGGATGGCGTATAGGCATACGCAGCTTCGATACAAAAAGATACTATTATTACGCGCATTTGAGGCGCGGACACCCCTATGTCAACACCCTTAAAGAGGGCATGGAGGTGAAAGCCGGCGATGTTATCGGGTATCTCGGAATGACGGGATACAGCGACAATGAGGATTACAACGGTATGCAGGTGCCGCACCTGCATTTCGGTATGCAGATCATTTTCGATGAGAGTCAGAAAGACTCGAATAACGAAATTTGGATCGATGTTTATGAAATAATAAATTTATTGCAAAACCACAGAAGTGCTGTGCGAAAGAACGAGCAGTCGGGCGATTATGAACGAGCGGACGATGCATAAAGCAATCAGGCGGTATTTTGTCGGTGTATTTCCTATAGACGGAGAGGCTGCTGTCGGGGTTTCCGAAAGCGACCGAAACGTCACTTTCGTTTTTAATTCCCTGCTCCTTAAGCTCCTGCTTCAGCCACTGGCTGTCCTTGCCGAAGGTCTTGAGATTATTGTGCAGCGTTTTACCGTCGATTATGAAATTGCAGCGGATACCGTCCGGAGCGGTCGGGAGCTTCAGATCGGACGGCGATTCCCGAGATATAGTCGTAAGCCGTGAGCTGTGCTATCCGGCGGACTCCGACTGTTTTTGAAGCGACTATCATTGCTGCGACAGAACCGAGAGCTTTTAGAATAAACACTTATTTTTCTCCGACAAATACTGCGTTTTGATTAGTATTTCGGTTATTTTTGAAATTATTTAAAATATAATTTAATAAATCACTATAAGAGGTGCTGAGAATGCAAAACACAGATTTTGACGAGCTTGTAAAGCAATACACCGACGAACTCACAAAAATGAGTATGGAAGGAAAAACGCAGAGTGTTTATAAAAATGAGGAGCCGCAGACAGCAAACGAGATAGCAGACAAGGTTTCCGCCGCGGTTGCGCCCGCCGAAAGCGATAACGCCGACAATGCGGAAGATCAAAACAACAGCAGCGATACGGACGACACATCCGGCATCGGGTATCTGACTGTGAAAGCGTTCAGCGGAAAAGAAGGGCAGCCTGAAGAGAATGTTTTTGTACGAGTGACATTCAAGGATAAAAACGGCGATGAGCACCTTGTTTCGTCCGCCGTGACAAACAGCAGCGGCGAGACTGCTCCCATTGCACTCCCAACGAAGCCGGAGTTCTTATCCCAGCAGCCGACAGACGGCGCAAAGCCTTTTGTGAGCTACACGCTTGAGAGCAGAAAAGACGGTTATTTCACCATCATCAATCAAAATGTGCCTGTTTTTGACATTCAGACCTCCATGCAGCGGCTTGAAATGATACCTCTGCCCGCAAATTTCAGCGGAAACACTGTTTTGCTCTATAACGAGCAGTCGCCGAACAATCTTTAAAAAGGAGGCGCTGTTATGCCGGAGCCTTATATTCCCGAGAACATAACCGTTCATCTCGGGACGCCGTCGTCTAATGCGCCGAATGTGACGATCTCCTTTCCCGAATACATTAAAAATGTTGCTTCAAGCGAAATATATCCAACTTGGCCCGAAAACGCCATAAGGGCGAATATATATGCTCAGCTTTCCTTCGCGCTTAATCGCTATTACACTGAGCATTACAGAAGCCAAAGCTATGATTTTGATATAACTTCATCGACAGCTTATGATCAGGCTTATGTTTCGGGAAGAGAGATATTTGAGAATATTTCAAGAATTGTTGATGAAATATTCAATTCCTATGTTGTACGCGAGGGGGAGATACAGCCGCTGTTCACACAGTATTGCAACGGCACGACCGTGACCTGCGACGGACTTTCGCAATGGGGTACTGTGCCGCTTGCGAACAGAGGGCTGACTCCGTATCAGATATTACAGCGATACTACGGAGACGATATAGGAATAGTAAGCGACGCACCGATACGCCCAAATGTCCAATCATACCCCGGCTACGCGCTTTCAAACGGCAGCACCGGTCAGGGTGTGCGTCTTGTTCAATTCTGGCTGAACCGCATATCGGCAAATTATCCGTCGATCCCGAAGATATACGGTATTGACGGAATATACGATGATGTTACAGAATCGGCTGTAAAAAAATTTCAGCAAATATTCGGACTTCAGGCGGACGGAGTTGTCGGAAAAGCCACATGGTACAGAATAATATACATTTTCAACGCTGTGAAACGGCTTTCAGAGCTTGACACGGAAGGTATTTCTATCGAAGAATTGAATCAGCAATACATTCATCCGCTGAGAAGAGGCGACAGCGGTCAGAATGTTTTGACCATGCAATACTACCTTTCGACTGTTGCGGACTATTATGCGAGAGTGCCGACGCTTGTTCCTGACGGTGTATTCGGTGAGCAGACCGAAAATTCGGTCATGGCATTCCAGCAGCTTTTCGGCTTGAATCCCGACGGAATAGTGGGCGAGCAGACATGGAATGAGATCTACGACGCTTATCTCGGCATTCGGCGCGACAATCCGTACACTCCGAGCGGTATTCGTATTTTTCCGGGGCAGACGCTTAGAGTGGGGTCGAGCGGCGAAGATATTGAGGTGCTGCAAACATATATAAACGCTGCGGCTCAGGTTTATCCCCAGGTGCCGACAGTGCCTGTTACGGGAACATACGGTCAGCAAACAAGAGACGCCGTCATTGCGTTTCAGCAGGTCATGGGGTTCCCTGTCACGGGAAATGTTCGGCCGCAGACATGGTATGCGCTTGGATCTATTTACGAAAGCGTTACAACAGGAAATCAGCGGTCGGCAGGTCAGACCCCCGGCTACACTATAAACTAAAGAGGTGGGTAAATGGATAATATCGAGCAGGATATAAGAGAACTGCAATTTTATCTCAGAGAGCTTTCCGCCGCAGATGAACGGATACGCCCTGTCGGGATAGACGGGATCTATGGAGACGAAACGCGCGAGGCTGTGCGAAATTTTCAATCGATCAACGGAATGCCTGTGACAGGAGTTGTTACGCCGGATGACTGGAACGCCATTATGAACGCCTTTTCAGAGCTTTCTCACGAAAACTCCGAACACCGCAGGATAAAAGCGATTTATGATCCGAGCTATGTTTTCACGCTCGGCGACTCGGGAGATCCTGTTTATTTCATTCAGGTCATGCTCTCGGCTCTTTCAAGGCGGTTTGTAAATATTAAAAGGCCGCCTATCAACGGCGTTTTTGATGAAAGAACGCTCAAATCCGCCGAGGTGTTTTTAAAGATAAATAATACTGACAGTATTGACAAAGATGTATTTAACAGCATTACCGACAATTATAACAATCTATGAAAATATCGCTGTTTATCAAAAACACGATAATTCTAACGGTCTACGGCGTTATACTCCGCCTTATGGGAATGGGACTGAAGATATTTACCGCGAACCGTATCGGTGCGGAGTGCACGGGACTGTACTTGCTGCTTTTCTCGATTTATATGCTGCCCTCGGGCGCTATCTGCGCGGCTATGGAAACCGCTGTCACAAGTGCTGTTTCGAGGGCGATTTCCGGAAAGAATAAGGGAAATGTTGCGGGCACAGTGTCTTTTGCGTGCATTATTTCGTTTTGCGCATCGGCGGCTGTTGTTGTTGGCGTATTTCTGTTTTCAGGACCTATTTCGGCCGCAATAGGCGATATGAGGTGTGAGGCGGCTGTAAAAACACTGTCGCTCAGCATTCCGTTTATGGCTGCTTCAGCTTGTTTTAAAGGTTATTTCTGCGCAATGAGAAACACTGTCACGCCGTCTAATTGCAGGCTTGCCGAGCAGATAGTCCGTATTGCCGCGGTCATTATTCTGCTTTGCGGCGGCAGCACCGACATAGGCGAGATATGCAGGCTTTTGTTTTTGAGCGATCTTATTGCGGAATCGTTTTCCTGCACGGTGATATACATTGCGTATAGAAAAAGTGTTAAAAAGCTTTCAGGTTTCGGCAGACGCGGCAGTCTGATGTCGGTGGCGGTACCCGTCGGGCTCGGCAGGCTCAGTACAAACACGCTCAGAACAGTTGAAAATATTACCGCGCCGAACTATCTGACAATGTTTTGCGGCAGCAGATCGCTGTCGCTCAGTCAGTTCGGTGTGCTCAAAGGAATGGCTTTGCCTGTGCTGCTTTTTCCGTCCGCGATAATAAGCGGAGCTTCATCGCTTATTGTTCCCGAGCTTGCACGCGCGCAGGAAAGGCGGGATATAAAAAGGATCGGCTACTGCGCCGAGAAAGCCGTCGTTGTGACTTTGGAAGCGGCATTTTTCTGCACGGCGGTATTTTTTATTTGTTCGGGCGAGATCTCTTTCATTGTTTATCACAACGCTCAGGCAGCAAAAGCTATCAAAGCGCTGTCGCTGCTTGTTCCGTTTATGTATCTTGAGCAGGCGACGAACGGAATACTGAACGGACTTAATAAGCAGCGGTTTATTTTCGTCTGCTCGGCTGCGGATTCTGCTTTAAGAATACTGCTGATCGTTTTTCTGCTGCCGCGATTCGGAATTGCGGGATTTATATTTATCATGGCGCTGAGCAACGCGTTCACAAGCCTTGCCTGCTTTATAAAGCTAAGGCGTGAAATTGCGCTCAGGATAGGTTTTTGCCGAAATATTCTGCCGCCGATGTTACTTGCTTTTGCCGCGGCGGGGCTTGGCTATATGGCTGTTCCGAGCGGCTCGCCCGATATTATAAGGCTGATTTTAAAGCTTGCCGTTTGCGGCGCTGTATACGCTGTTCCGCTGTTTTTGATCAAAGCCGCTCATCTTAAAAGTCACGCTGTAAAAGCATAAAAACCGCCGATCTCGGCGGTTTTATCCTGTCATCTGTTCGCGCAGTTTTTGCAGGATCACTTTTTCGCGGCGCGACACCTGCACCTGCGTCATCCCGAGCTTGCTCGCTGTGACCGACTGTGTGCTGTTTTGAAAATAGCGCAGGTTTATCAGCGCTTTATCCTTTTCGGGCAGTTTTTCGAGCGACTGCGAAAGCGCAATAGATCCGATGACTTTTTCGCTTTCGTCCGACGATGAAAGCTGCATAGGCTCATCGAAATCGTCGTCGGTATAGTCGAGCGACAAAACAGGCTTTGAAGCGCACACCGCTTCCGTTACCTGCTCCGCCGTGAGTCCGAGCGCGGTGGCAAGTTCGCTCACGGTCGGCTCGCGCGAGAGTTCCCTGCTCATTTTCTCGCGCTCGTTCATGACCGCTCTTGCGGTGTCTTTGAGCCTTCTGCCGACTTTCACTGCGCCGTCCTCGCGAAACAGCCGCTTTATCTCGCCAAGTATCACAGGCACTGCATAAGTGGAAAACGCAAAGCCGAGACTTTTATCAAATCGGTCGTACGCTTTGACAAGCCCGAGACACCCCGACGAAAACAGATCGTCGTATTCAATTCCCTTGTTTTTAAATCTGAGGCAACACGAATGTACCAGTTTTAAATTATCCTGTATGAATCGGTCGCGCTCAGTCATCTAAGCTTTTAAAGCTGAGTATTTTGTGCATTACCACGGTTGTGCCGTAGCCGACTCGCGATGAAACGGTAAGCTTATCTGTGAAGCTTTGCATAACGGCAAATCCGATTCCTGCGCGCTCGCCGCCCGCAGTTGTGAAGGCGGGCTGCATCGCTTGCTTTATATCGGGTATTCCGCAGCCGCGGTCGCGTATTTTAATTGATATTTTATTGTTTTCGAGTATTCGGACGGTTATGTAGATCGTGCCGAGCTTTTCTTTATATGCGTGGACAATGCAGTTTGTCACCGCTTCGGAGACGGCTGTTTTTATATCGCTTATCTCTTCGAGCGTCGGATCCAGCTGTGAGACAAAGGCGGCAACTGCCGTTCTTGCGAAGCTTTCATTTGACGAACGCGCGGCGAGCTGCATTTTAAACTGATTTAATATCTTCATTTTTTCTCCTTCTTTCCCGATCTGTCGTTTTGAATTTTGGCCAGCTTGTCCATTCCCGCAAGGCGCATGACCTTGCCGATATACGCATTTGGATTGAAGATATAAAGCTGAGAGCCGTAGCGCTGAAGATTGCGAAATCTGCCCATGACGAGTCCTATTCCCGAGCTATCCATGAACGAGACTTTGCCGAAATCGAGAGCGAGCGCTTTCGGCTCATACTGCTCTATCGCCGCGTCTATCTGCTCTCTCACAGGCTTGACCGAATGATGGTCGATCTCGCCGTCGAGATATGCGGTCAGCATTTCGCCGCTGACGGATAAATCACATTTCATAAGAAACCCTCCTTAAATTTAGAATTCTTTGAATTCATAATAGCGCCGCTAATGCGTAAAAGCAGCCGAAACAGGCGTGTCGGATAACGGTTTTTGTTGACGGCGGCAGGGTTATGTGATAAAATTAGATAAAAATTATGAAAAGGAGTTCGTCTGATGATAAAAAAGCTGTTTTGTTTACTGCTTTCGGTTTTGCTCGGAGTGGTGCTTTGCTCATGCAGCAAGGTAAGCTACGATATGTCCGACTATGAAAGCGAGGTCAAATCCAATGACCTTTTGCCGAGCTTGTCTCAGCTCGGATCATACACAAGCGTCGGCTCAATGCATTATCACGACAGCGGATTTATATACTCGGCAGACGCATACACGCTGACTGTCGGTTATGAAAAGGACGATTATGAAAGCGCTAAAAAGGGCTTTTTAAGCGGGTGCAAATTTCAAAGCAGCGAAATAAAGGATGAATCCGGCACCAAGCCCTATGAATTTGAATACAGCGGCTACACTTTCAAGCTTTTTGACTTTGATTATTATTCGATGAACTATCCGAAAGAAATATATATGATGGGTTATTCCGACGATAATTACGAGCTTTGTTTTGTTTATTTCAAAGACGGCGGACTGGACTCGATAAGCGGCGGTTTCGACGATTTTTTAGTTGACAACTGCGGTTGGAAATGACCGAAAAGCCATAAGTTTCTCCCAAAAAAGCAAACAGCAGCACGATCAATTCAGATCGGACTGCTGTTTGCTTTAATTTGTTTTAGGAAGCTCTTTTTTCTGTCGAATTTACATTACAGCTTCCTTGGAACGATCAACATAGGAAGTGTGGAGGATCTTATGAGCTTTATGGCTTCCTGCCTTTTCAAGATACTCCTCATAGACAGCCTTAACGACCGGATTTTCATGAGACTTTCTGACAGGCTTTGCAGCGTCGTTATTATAAAGAGCAGACGCACGCAGTGCCTTGATGTCAACAGTCTGGCGAATGCTTGTCGGCTGGATCGGCTGACCGCCGCCGTTTACACAGCCGCCGGGGCAGCCCATGATCTCGATAAAGGTGAACTTCTCGCCTGCTTTAACGCGCTCGAGCAGTTCTTTGGCACCGGTGATACCGGAAGCAACGCCGACTTTAACATCGAGATCGCCAACCTTCATCTCGGCAACCTTAACGGGATCTGTGCCTCTTACTGCCTTGAAATCAACATCGCTGAGTGTTTCGCCTGTGATCTTTTCGACCGCAGTTCGCAAAGCCGCTTCCATAACACCACCGGTTGCGCCAAAGATAACGCCTGCACCGGTCGATTCGCCGAGCGGGTTATCAAACTGCTCATCGGGCAGTTTTGCGAAGCTGATATGCATTCTCTTGATCATGCGGGCAAGCTCTCTTGTTGTGATAGAAATATCAACATCGGGAACGCCTGCGGCGGATTCATCCGCTCTGCCGATCTCGAACTTCTTGGCTGTACACGGCATGACCGAAACCACTACGATATCCTGCGGGTTAAGACCGTTCTTCTCTGCGAACCATGTCTTAGTGAGTGCGCCGAACATCTGCTGCGGAGATTTGCAGCTCGAAACATTCGGAAGAAGCTCGGGATAATGATACTCGCAGTATTTGATCCAGCCCGGCGAGCAAGAGGTGATAAGCGGAAGTGTGCCTCCGTTCTGAACACGCTCGATAAGCTCGTTGGACTCTTCGATAATAGTGAAATCAGCTGCGGTGTCGGTGTCGAACACTTTTTTGAAGCCGAGTCTGCGAAGAGCTGCGACCATTTTGCCCTCAACATCAGTTCCTATCTCCATGCCAAATTCCTCGCCGAGAGCAGCGCGAACAGCAGGAGCTGTCTGAACAACGACATACTTGCTTTCATCGGCAAGAGCTTCATATACCTCAGCGGTATTATCCTTCTCGTGAAGCGCGCCTGTCGGGCAGTTTACGATGCACTGACCGCAGGAAATGCAATCGACTTCTGCGAGGTCTTTATCATAGACGCAACCGATGTGGGTATCAAAGCCACGGTCGTTTGCGCCGATAACGCCTACCTGCTGTTGTTTGCAGGCTGCGACGCAACGGCGGCAAAGGATACACTTTGAATTATCACGGATCATGTGGGCTGATGAACTGTCAAAAATCGCCGTGGGTAATGCACCGTCAAACTCACCCTCGTCCTCCAGGCCGTACTCATTGCAGAGAGTCTGAAGTTCGCAGTTGCCCGAACGAACACACGACAGGCAGGAGCGGTTATGAGTTGACATCATCATCATGAGGGTGTTTCTGCGGGCATTAAGCACGCGGGGAGTGTTTGTGTAGACCTCCATGCCCTCGTTTACGGGGTATACGCAGGCTGTCACAAGGCTACGAGCACCTTTGACCTCTACAACGCAGATACGGCAAGCACCGATCGCGTTGATCTCTTTCATATAGCAAAGTGTCGGTATTTCAATGTTTACCGAACGGGCAGCTTCCAGAATGGTGGAGCCCTCCGGTACGCTTACATCCATACCGTTAATTTTCAAATTGACCATGTTTCAAGCTCCTCCTTTATTATTTCTTAGAAATTGCCTTGAACTTGCAGGCACCGGCGCAAACACCGCACTTGATGCATTTATCCTGATCGATAACATGAGCCTGCTTGACAGCACCTGAAATAGCACCGACCGGGCAGTTTCTCGCGCAGAGCGTACATCCCTTGCACTTATCGGGATCAACAATATATTTAGTGAGCTTTTTGCAAACGCCTGCCGGACAAGTCTTATCGACAACATGAGCCTCATACTCGTGTCTGAAATACTTCAGAGTTGAGAGAACGGGGTTAGGAGCTGTCTGACCGAGACCGCAAAGCGCGTTATCTTTAATGTAGTAGCAGAGCTTCTCCATCTTATCGATGTCTTCAAGCGTGCCCTTGCCTTCTGTGATCTTTGTGAGGATCTCGAGCAGTCTCTTAGTACCGACACGGCACGGTGTACATTTACCGCAGGACTCGTCAACCGTAAATTCGAGGAAGAACTTAGCGATATCTACCATACATGTGTCTTCGTCCATAACGATAAGGCCGCCCGATCCCATCATAGAGCCTATGGAAATAAGGTTGTCATAATCAATCGGGATATCGAAGTGCTGAGCAGGGATACATCCGCCTGACGGACCGCCTGTCTGAGCAGCTTTGAACTTCTTACCGTTTGGAATACCGCCGCCGATCTCTTCAATTACTTCACGGAGAGTTGTACCCATCGGGATCTCAACAAGACCGGTGTGCTTTATCTTACCGCCGAGTGCAAACACCTTTGTGCCCTTGGATTTTTCTGTGCCCATGCCTGCAAACCATTCAGCACCATTGATAATGATCTGCGGAATATTTGCCCATGTTTCAACATTGTTAAGGATAGTCGGCTTGCCGAACAGACCCTTGACTGCCGGGAACGGCGGACGAGGACGTGGCTCGCCGCGATGACCTTCGATAGATGTCATAAGAGCGGTTTCCTCGCCGCAGACGAACGCGCCCGCACCAAGACGAAGCTCGATATCAAAATCGAAGCCTGTGCCGAAAATATCCTTGCCGAGCAGACCGTACTCATGAGCCTGGTCGATAGCGATTCTCAGACGCTCAACCGCGATCGGGTACTCTGCGCGGACATATATATAGCCCTGGTTAGCACCGATAGTGTAGCCTGCGATAGCCATAGCTTCAAGAACAACATGCGGGTCGCCCTCGAGAATCGAACGATCCATGAATGCGCCGGGGTCGCCCTCGTCGGCATTACAGCAGACATACTTCTGATCTGCTTCATTGCCGGCTGCGAACTTCCATTTAAGACCTGTGGGGAATCCGCCGCCGCCTCTGCCGCGAAGACCGGAATCGAGCAGTGTCTGAATGACATCTGCCGGTTTCATTTCGGTGAGGACCTTGCCGAGTGCGGAATAACCGTCACGCGCAATATACTCATCGATGTTTTCCGGATCGATAACACCGCAGTTTCTCAGTGCAACACGCTTCTGCTTTTTGTAGAAAGCTGTCTCATTGAGCGACTTAACTTCATTGGAATCGGTGACTGTCTCATCATAAAGCAGTCTTTTAACTATTCTTCCCTTGAGAAGATGCTCATCGACGATCTCTTTAACATCATCGACTGTTACTCTTGAATAGAAGCATCCTTCGGGATATACAATCATGATCGGTCCGAGCGCGCAAAGTCCGAAGCAACCTGTTTTAACGACATTTACATCGTTTTCAAGCCCAACGGCCTTGATCTCCGCCTCCATAGCCTCGATAATTTTAAGGCTCTGCGAGGAAGTGCATCCGGTACCGCCGCAAATCAATACCTGTGAACGATACATTTGGTCTCCTCCTTAGCTGTTTGCACCTATCGTGTATTTTGTAACCGGTCTGCCGTTTACGATATGCTCGGTCACGATCTCCGACACCTTTTCGGGAGTCATCTTAACATAAGTGACCTTTTCTTTGCCGGGTGCGAACACCTCGACTACCGGCTCAAACTGACAGATGCCGATGCATCCTGTCTGCTTGACCATGACATCTTTGAGACCGCGTCTTGTTACTTCGTCCGAAAAAGCGTTGAGTACGGGACGCGCGCCTGCTGCGATACCGCAGGTCGCCATGCCGACTACGATTTTAATCGAAGCGTCGGATTCGCCTCTGACAGCGAGTCCCGACTTTGCTTTATCGCGGATCGCTTTCAATTCTTCAAGTGATTTCATACGCTTGATCCTTTCTGAATAATTTCTGAATAATTCTTAATAATTTTCATTTACGAACGGGCTGTTTTC
>CAVGWP010000014.1:0-27526 GCA_963633095.1 bacterium
GCATTAACAATTCAACCGGTCGTATTATACCGGATGATCACATCTTTTATCTTGAATCAAATTTGGACGGAATTGCTTGGCATTACCCAGATTGTTATATGAACGAAGATGGCACTGTCACTAATTTTACCGAACAGGGCGAGGTGTCCAAAATTTTACAAGGAGTATCCGAACAAGTTATGGACTTGCCGGCGCCTATTAGAAGCATTATAACAAATGGCGCTATGGGGATAGCTGAAATGACATTGGGTAATGGTAAGCCGGTGAATGGGGAATCTTTTTCCTATGCTGATGTGATTGCAGCTGTGCCAATGCTTCTTGAGACTATACCGGGTGGAGTTATTGAGTATTTAGGCAACAACTATGGAGTTGATTTGCATTGGCTTTCAAGTGCTGTAACAGCTTTTTCGTTAATCTATTATGCTCCTTTAAATGCAACGGCATATGGAATTGGTCTTTGTATTGATTTTGCTATTGCAGCAAAAGAGAAGCTCGTAGAGTTTGGGGAAAAATGCAAGGAAATCACGGGCAGGTTTGTTGCTTTGGTTGATAATAGTATAAGAAATTTGCGTAGCTGGTATAACAAAACTTTCAATGGCGGATCCAAGTATGCTTCATCTCATACTCAAATTTCAGTTGACACATTTAAACTGCGGGAATATGCAAATCGGCTGTATAAGGTTAATCAGCGTATAGCAAAACTTGACAGGAGAATGGACGCCCTTTATACAAAGGTCGGGCTATTTGACTTATGGAATCTGATCCAGGCAGATGTGTTGACAGGATACAGCTGGCGTCTGACACGGTGCATAAACTATTTGAACGATACCGCCGCCGATTTTGAAGCTGTTGAGCGGTCGCTTTGTACGCAGCTTTCGGAGGTGTAAATATGGATCAGAGTTCGCAAAAGGAGTTAAATTCAATCAAAAACGAGCTGCAGCGTATCATCAACGAGCTCAATGATATTTCCCGCGGAATACGCTGTGGTTTTTCGAATATCGGCGAAAAGCGGGCGGCTGATTGCGTGTCGAGAGCGGCTGAGAGATACAAATCAGCAAAAAGAAAGCTTGATAATATTGATACAGAGAAAGTTACCGCCGAATATTCGGCGGCACACTCTGAATGAACCGCCAACGGCAATGCCGGCAGCGAAGCTGCTTTGCCGCCGACGAAGTCGGTTTGCCGTGGTCGGTTATCATATTGTTTAACTCTAAAAGCCCGACAAGAACCTAACTTCTTGTCGGGCATTTTTTTGTATCCCATCGCAGAAAAGCCTCCCCTCTGTCACCGTTAGCACGGTTGCTATGCCGTGGGGAGATTCAGCGATGGACAGCCTTTATTGCCCGACATTCGGCTATGCACAAAAATGCCCCCCCTTACACAGGGGAGGCTTTTCTGTGCTGCAAAGCCTCCCCTCTGTCACCGTTAGCACGGTTGCTATGGTGGGGAATTAACAATTAAAACACCGTGTGTATTTAAATGTCAGATACGCACGGTGTTTTTTGCAATTAAATGTTTAAAAATAAGAAAAAAACTGATTTTTATGTACATTATACACAAATAACAACCACCAAAGTATAACTTTTATACGAATTTGATATATATTACTTGACATATTAGCTATACCGTGATATTATAATAGCAGAAGAGCGGAAGACACAACGCTTTTCAAGCTTGACCTTAAACCCTGTGAGCGCAGACCCATGCGGATTTTTATAAATGTATGTCGGCGCTTGCTTTTTATTTTCCGAAGGAGCGGAGGGAAAATATGCGAGCCGTTAGATTCAGTCTTTGCAAACGAACAAAAAAGGCGGGAAATCGTCTTGTTTCCGCGTTGCTTGCGCTCGCGGTTCTTTTCTCTTCTGCGGCGGCGGGCACATGGCTTATAGCAGGAGCAGCCGATACGGATAACTTCACCCGCAAAATCGAATGGGTGGACGAAGCAAACGGCATTGCAAAAGTAACTGTGAATGTTCAGGCGGCGGCTGACGAAAGCAGCACAACATCCGGCGGCAACAGGGTCATCGATTTTGAAGACGGCGACATCAGCATGGTATCATCGGTTGGTTGGACGGGTGGTTATACACACGATTCAACATCAAGCTATGTAAATTCACTGAAAATCTGGGGACCTGCCGACAATGACTTTAGCATTTCGAAATATATCAAAATAGATCTCGGCGATACAACGGATGTAACCGATATAACAATAGACACCGTTCGTGAATCAACAGAATATTCTAAAACCTGCGGTTTCGGTATTCTTTTATCAAACGGAAATATGTATTGGAAATCGCAGTGGAATTCTGATGATTCGTTCTTCAAAAAAGACACTACGGCTGTTACAGGAAAATCGAGATTGGGCAGTTATCTGATACCCGACTCGTCGGCGGCATTCGGAGGTACTACCGGATGGTCGTCATCAAAATTTAATTTGACCAGTTCAAATGTCAGCATGGTAACGGCACTGTTGCTACATCCATTCGAAAGCAGTGTCTCTAAAGCTTATCATGTGGACAATATCACACTTGTAGGCGGGGGGACAACGACGACTTCCGCGACCTACACCGAGACGCTCAAGGGCGGCTTTCAGTATTATACCGACAGTACATATCAGCCGAACGTCACAGGCGGCACGATCACCGCAACGACAGGCAACGCCTCTGTTTCCTGCTCGTTCACCGATTCCACCGCCGAGAACACCCTTACCTATTATGTACAGATCCCGACGGAAAGCAAGCCGACGCCTAACGGCACAAGCACAATTACCGCACTGAACACCGCGAGCGGAACGCTCACAGTTGGCACGGATGCTAAAAGCTGGACAACGGATGCAAATTCTCTCAGCATCCACGGCACAGGCTTTGAAGTTTCCACGCTTTCAAAGACAGCCGCCTGGTCGGACGGTCAGACGCAATCGACCGCAACCGTCACGGTCACTGTAAAGAGCGATGTCTGGGCGACTGAAAACGCGACTGTGACCGATAATATCAGCTCCGACTTCAGCTTCACGGCAGGCTCGGCAAAGATAAACGGCGAAACGGCGGCGAGCGGCAAGTTCAGTATAAGCGGCAGCGTTATAACATGGAATCTGACACACGCCGAGCTGAACGCAGGCGCAACGCTTATTTATACAATAACAAGAACGGCAACGGCATACGGCTCGTACTATGTGGGCGACGGCTCGCTCACATTCAAGAACGCGGCAGAAGGGAATAAAGAATATACATACAATTCAACATCCGAGCCTTCCTACGAAAATCCTCAGCTCAGCTATGTGAACTACACACCGAACCCGAGCATCGAAAAGGAGTTTGAGTGGACAGACGCTGAAAGTCATACCGCCCGTGTGACGGTGACTGCTCAGCTGCTCAACAATGTCGATGCAGGCAGTGTAACCTACAAAGACACCTACGACACATCAAAGTTTACACTCACGGGAACTACATATGCCACCGACGGCACAGCGACTGTCGCAGACGGCAATGTAAGCTGGACATTCAATATCACGACAACTCAGAAAACGCTTACATATTACTTACAGCTCAAGGACGAAATAGTCTACGACAGCTCAAAGTACAGCACAACGGACAATGTCTATAAAATGACACTTTCCGACAATAACAGTCAGGCTGTGACCGTCACAGTCGGCTCAGGGACTTATGCAAAGACAGTGAATATCCCGGTAAAGACTGTCGAGCTTACATTAAACCCCGCTAAGGTGACTGTCAGCAAAACAGTTGTCGGTGCGGCGAACAGCGGCAATACATACAGCTTCGGTATCTACGATTCGAGCAATACCCTCTACGGCGAGAAGATCACCGATGTCGCAGCCGGCGGGACAAAGTCCGTCAGCATTTTCAAAAAGGGGCAGTTCACACTCTATGAGCTGTTAAACGGCGAGCCGATCACATCGGAGCTCCCGACACAGCAGGGCTTGACCTACACATTTGAGACAGTTTCCACCAAGGAATACTACACCAAGCTGTGGGCAGGTTCGACAGAGAGCGGAAGCGAAGTTAAAAACGATAATGTCGCAGTTGCCAAAGCGACTGTCAATTCAGGATCGGGCACGGCATTCAGCGGCTATATAAGACTGCCGCACTTCACCTCGACAGCTATCTCGTTCAGCTCGTCGGCAGGCAAGATCAGCAGTGCTTCCACCGCAACCGACACAAACGGCAAGGCGGCATACACACTCACACTCACAGCAGATGAGATAAAGCAGCTTTGCGGCAGTAACGGTCAGGGCTCAGTCAACATTAAAGCTCAGATCAACGGTGCGACACTCATTGTAGGCACAGCGACTGTCACACTCAAGCATAAGGTTTCATTCGATGCAAACGAAGGCACAGGCGCACCGAGCGCACAGTATGTTTCCCACGGCGGAACATTCGCCTTCCCCGCAGCTCCGACAAGAACGAACTACACCTTCAACGGTTGGTCGCAGAATTCGTCGGCGGCAAGCGGCTATGTAGCCGGCGAGACATCGCCTGCTGTCACAAGCGATATAACCTACTATGCAACATGGAAGCAGAACGTAACTTATTACACTATCAAGTTTGAAGACGGAAGCGGAAACGAATACATTGATAAACAGCTTTCTTTGGCTGAAAATCAGAAGATAGGCGAAAACGAATCATGGCCGACCGACCCGACAAAGGATGCGGACGATAGTTACACCTACACCTTCAAGGGCTGGTATCTCGAAACAGACGAGACTAAGCTCTACGGTAACGGTCTTGTCGCTACCTACACGGTAACAGGCGCGGTAACATTCAAGGCGGCATGGAATCAGACAGCTATTGCCCAGGCTCCTCAGCCCGACCGAAGCTTCCTGCGCGAACTCCATGCAGGCACGGAGGACAACGCTTCCGTGACGATCGACATCAGCGGAGGTATCCCTGCGGATGCCGAGCGGCTCGTGTTCTTCTATGCGTCTGATGATGATATCGTCTCAGGCGGTATCAAGGCATACTTAATGCCGTACAGCAGCAGTACAATCTCATCGGCGGACGCATCGGCAGCTACCGCTGCTTCAAAAGCCTACAATGTCTCCGCAACATCTGCCGGTGCAAGCACAACTAATAAAACACCGTCGGTATCGCAGGACAGACTTGTTAAATTCGATAGTAAAACCACTGTCACCAAATGGTCAATGTGCGAGATCGACCTCAGCGACATTGCCTCGGCAGACAGATCAAAGTATCAGCTTCTGAGACTGGATATGTCGCAGTTCAAAGCGTCGTCAAATCAGAGCAGCGTCTACTTTGATAACTTCGGATTTATGATGAAGAATAACGGCGGTTGGCGTGTTATTCAAGACTTCAACGGCTATCAGGCGCTCGCTTATTACAACACATCGCTTGATCTCGCAAGCGGTACGAATTCGAGCACCGATACTATTATAACAACGATCTGGCCGGACGCTCCGTCCTACTTCGGTCTGAGCTATAACGCGCTTGCTAAGTATAAGCACTACGGCTTGGTCGAGATAGTGGATAACGGTAACACCCCGACGATCGTTGCAACCGAAGTGCTGTACGACTGGAGTCAAACAACGCTTAATCAGGGCAACAGCTGGCCGCAGTGGCAGAAGAATCTCGGCACAGGCCCTCAGTACGGTTACGCCGCAAGCATCACATCCACCCGAATCTACAACGAGAACACTAAAGACAAGATCGATAGCTGGTATCACGATTATTACGACGAGGAAATGGCGTCCTATGCGCAAAACGGCTACATAGCGATCCATAAAGATGCGGGCACACAGGATGACTTGCGACTGTTCAACACATTCGACTTTACCGAGACCCGAAGAAACACCTACGACGGTATCACATTCACCATTGAATCGCTGATGGATGAAAAGTGTGTGCTTGTTTTGCAGAGCTCGAACATAAACTCTAACAACATTCCGTATCCGCTCACGATCGACGGCAATACGGTAACAAGCTACACTGTCACACCGCAGTTCAACGGTGCGTATGTCCCGAGACTGACCAGAGAGGACTATAATATAGATAATCTCCAGGGCAACTCAAAGCTGTTCTACATCTATCCCGGTAAACAGACATACACGATCCCGTTCGATATGCTCGATGAAATGGCAGGTACAATAACCGCCACAACATCGGCAGGCACATTCACCTTCCATAAGTTCTATTATGCTCAGACAGCTCATGTCACCGATACAAACGGTGTTGAGCATACGCTGACATTCCCGTCTGGCGGCTCATATCGAGACCTCAACTTCGTCTTTGTCCGTTCCGGTACATCGAGGTCGAACAAGACAGCTGAATTAAAGCTCGTAATGTCCGATATCTCGCTCTATAAGCAGTCAAATCTTCTGGCACTGGCGGCGGCTTCACAGACGAGCGTAATGAGTTCGCCTAAGTACACAGCCGCGGCAAACCGCAGCGATATACTCAACAACATAAACAATGTTGACGCATCTGTTCCGACGCTCCGCGCAAGCGGAATCATTCGTGATGACGGCGCGGTCATGACAGTCGGCGGAACAAGCGGAGTATCGCTGCTCGGCTCGGCAAATTCGAGCTACACAAGCGGTCAATCATTCACAATTTACGAACACGCGAGATTAGCTCTTGCGGACTATAGCGGTGCAACCACCGCAGGCAGTTCAAAATACTTGCAGATAGCGCTCTCTCCTGTAGAGAACGAAGATGAGTATGTATTTGCAAGTTACGCAAAGATAACCGCGACAAACACCTACTACGGCTTCAAGATTCAGCGGCAGGACAATAGCGGAACGGCGATAACCTCGTCGAACGCGCAATACCTGCTCGAATACAGCACCGACAGCGGCACGACTTGGAAGACACTCGGCACATATACCACCTCAAGCGGCAGTGTCACTGTAAACGAAGTCGCAAAGGTCGGCACAATGTACAGAGTCACCGAAACAAGCCCTCCGGCAGGGTATGCTCAGGGCAAGTGTAATAACGCATATGCCTATGAGTTCACTCTGACGAATGGCATGGTGTCGGATAACTATTGCACGCTCACTTTCACATCCGAGCAAAGAACGGATAACATCGCCAAAACGATCAAGTGGGTCGATGCTAATAGTAAAACAGCCAAAGTCACCCTGACCCCGACTCTTGCAACAAAGCAGTCAAGCGGGCAAGCGGTGCTCACAGCTGTGTTCACCGACACAGTCGGCTCTGATTTCACAATAGTCGCCGATTCGGCTTCAACCGATAACGGCACTGTGACTGTCAGCGGTCAGACTATCACATGGAATATCGCAAATATCGCTCAGACACCGTCGCTCACCTATAAAGTCAAGCTGACGGACGATAAGTACAATGCGATAACCGCATCGGCAACGCTCGATGAAAACGGCACGCAGGGCTCGATAGACTACAGCGGCACGACATACACAGAGGGTGCGGCGAACTACAATAACCCGACTCTGAAGGTCGCCGCAACGCCGCTCAGTGTCACTGTCAACTATTCGTGCACGCCCGATAACAAAGCGAAAGCAACTGTCTATGCAGGCTTGAAGCTCGCTGACGGCAGCCCGACTATCAAGAACTTTGCAACAGCCGGCAGCACTGCTTACAGTATCACCGCCGCAGGGAATTATACCTTAGCGGAGTACGAAAGCGCGACAGCGACCGAGCCGCTCCAGAGCAGCGAGACAATGTCGATCAAGGTCAGCGGTAGTGATAATGCTTACGCTTTCACAGTCGTGAGCACTCCGAGCGTCAGCTCGGACGGAGCAACGCTCACCGCAGCCTACACTGTCGATAATGCCGCTTCAAAATCCGTCACCATAGCGGAGGAGTACAACGCTTTCGAGCTTCGTATCTACGATAGAGACGGCAGCGACACAGGCAATGTCATTCCGCACAGCAAGAGCGGCGCCTTCACTGTCTATGTATCGGAGGACGGTTCAGCCGGCAGCTGGACAGCGGTGACTGCGACAGCGATAAGCGATACCAACGGCGACTATTTCAAAATAGCCGAGTATTATCCGCATAAATACTATAAGATCGAGAACACATCCGCACCAAACGGCTATCAGCTGATGGTATCCGATGTGATACTCGAGCCGAACACTGTGACTCAGCCCACAGGCGAGACATACTATGCCGCAAATGTGGTAAACCAGCCGCTTATCTCGGCTGTACCGCTCACCGGCGGCGCAGGAACGGCGGCGCTCATGTTCATCGGAATGGCGTTTATCGCCTTGGCAGGTGCACTGTTCATAGCAGTGAAATCACCGAAACGCCGGGAACACGCTCATAACAGGTAAGATCATATCTTAAATCAAGCGCAAATCATAATGGATATGTCTATAAACGATCAGGTATCGGGGTCGGAAGTGGTGATCCGCCGCCCGATACCGCCAAAGAAAGCTATCAGCCCGAAAACAACCGAGTGAACGCTTCTCGGGGCTCGGGGCAGTGTATGCTGTCCAATCGGTGCATGAGCGGGGGTAAAAGCTCATGCCGGATTAAGCAGTAAATCAACCGAAAGGAAGAACAATTTATGAAATTGAAGAAGATCCTCGCGTCAGTTATGGCACTCGCTATACTGACATCAACAGCGGCTATCTCAGCCACAACAGTCAACGCAGCAGATGAAACACCCCACCTCCTTGACACCACAAAATCTGTATCACTCAAAATCACAAAGAAAGACGCTGTCGCTAAAACCGATGGCGGCACCGCAGACGATACAGTAGAAAAAGACAAGCAAAACAGCTACGCAAACAACAAAGCCGGCGACAAGCTGCTCAAGGGTGTTAAGTTCTATATCAAAAAGGTTGCAAATGTAGGCGACGCTGCTAAAACACTGCAGGAATATGCAAAGATTGCCACCAGTACCGACAATGAAACCTACACAACTAAGCTCCCGCAGTGGAACTACGCTATGACAGCTATTGAAAACACAGACGGATGGATCCTTGCAGAGACAAATGAAAACGGTGTTGCTGACTTCGGTACAGTAGCTACCGGTCAAGGTATCTACTATGTTCGCGAGCTTCTGCCCTCGAACCTGAGCAACTTCACACCGAATGACTTTGTTGTTTCCCTCCCGACATCCGGTATCTCGGTCAACGGTTCGACCAACGGTACAGCCAACAGCTGGGTATATGATGTTGAAGTTACTGCGAAGAACGTCGGTAAGTATGACACTATCCAGCTCACAAAGGTTGACCAGGACAATAACGACACTGTGATCCAAGGCGCTGTTTATAAGCTGTACTTCGACCCGAAGGGCGACACAGGTTATGATTATGCACACACAACGGGTAATGGTTTAAGTAATGCCGATGACGACGTTGAAATCACCACATCTTCTGACGGTCATACAGCACTCACTCTTGTGACAGACGCTCAGGGTAAGATCACTGTAAGCGGTATCGCTCCCGGTTGCTACTACTTCGTAGAGCAGGATAGTGCAGACCTCAATTCCAACTACATCGTTGAGAGCACTCCTAAGTTCATCCAGACAAAACAGGTAACAGATGATGTATCCGGCACTAACGAATGGTACGGATCTACCAAACAGACAAATGTAACTATTAATACCACAAACGCAGAGGGTATCTCAAAAATCCAGGTCACAAACTATGATCCGGACGGCAACCTCACTAAGACCGCTACAACATATGATGCAAGCGGTACTGAAGTCACAACTGATCAGACAGCAGGTATCCTTGCAGCAGGCAAATATGCTGATGCAAGAATCCTCTACACAATCACAACAGAGCTTCCGGACAATATCGCTGAACTTGATATGTACAAGATCGTTGATACTCTGCCTAAGGGCCTCATCGTTGCAGATACAGATGATGTAGACACAACAGCTGATGGCGATGACATCACAGTTAAAGTTGATGAAACTGACATCTCCTCGACACTCAGCACAAAAACAGTCGCTAAGGCAGCAAACAGCAGTGAACAGAGCCTTATCACTCTTGAGTTCAAACCTGCAGACCTCGTAAGCTACAGAGGTAAGACAGTCACTATCACTTACTACGCTAAGGCTACTAACGTTCTTGCCCTCAGTAACGAAAACTCCGCTGTTCTTACTTATGATAACCACAACGGCGACAAGGCTGACGAGACAGTTACTGTAACTGAAGAAGTTAAGTCCTCTAAGCTCACAATCAAAAAGTATGATAAGAAGGAAGAGACCTCCGCAGATACCAAAACAGGTCTGAAAGGCTTCCAGTATTTCGTGAAGGACGAGAAAGGCAACTACATCCAGAACATCGATGCAGACGGCAAACTCGTTGAAACAACTCTTAAAGATGGTTCAAAAACAACTAACCTCGTTCTTACAACAGACGAAAAAGGTGAAGCTTCGTTCATCGGTCTTAAGAACGGTAAGTACACCGTAGAAGAGGTTTATGCACCGGACTACTATCAGCTCGCAACTGAAGGTATTGGTGTTGATGTTACAGCAGGCGGCTCGACAGTTACAGCTGACTTCTACAACGTTAACACATCCGACCTTCCGCTTCCGCTTACCGGTGGTACAGGCACATTGATCTTCACGATCATCGGTCTTGCACTCATCGGAACAGCAGGCACACTGTTTGTTGTTGCTAAGAAGAGACAGGCTAACTGATCTATTGGATCTTCACGCAGCTTTTGACTGCTCACCATATCTGTTTCAGTCCATTTGAAACACCGTGTTATACGCTGTTATAAACGGATAGTCTAAGCTGTAAAATCTCGGCTGAAAGCCCCTTGGCTCCCATGGAGCCTTGGGGCTTTGCTTGCGTTTTGCGCGCATTTATTTCTGCTGTGCGATAATTCCCTTGAAATAAAGCGTGATCGGTGGTATAATTACTTTTGAGGTGATTTTATGAAGAAATACTGTGAAATGGACAAGCAGGAGCTCGAAAAAGAGCGTCTGACGCTTCTCGACTGCTACGAGAACTATAAGAAAATGGGGCTTTCGCTCACAATGGCGCGCGGCAACCCCTGCAAAGAACAGCTTCATTTGTCGGATGGACTTTTCGACACCGTGAACGGTGAAAACGCTTACACCGAGGACGGCATGGATGTCCGCAATTACGGCGGACTCGACGGTATTCCCGAGATGAAACGCCTTTTCTCACAGATCTTTGAGTGCCCCGAGCGCGACATTATTATCGGTGAAAATTCGTCGCTCCACATGATGTTTGACGCTATCGCGCAGGCTGTTTCGATGGGACTCGACGGCGAGCGCCCCTGGGCAACTCTCGACAAGGTGAAATTTCTTTGCCCCTCCCCCGGATATGACCGCCATTTCGCTGTAACACAGTATTTCGGCATTGAAAATATCTGCGTTCCGATGACTGAAACAGGCCCCGATATGGAGATCGTCGAACAGCTTATCAAGGACCCTGCCGTTAAGGGTATCTGGTGCGTTCCGAAATACTCCAACCCCGACGGTATCACATATTCCGACGATACTGTCCGCCGCCTCGCTTCGATGAAGCCTGCGGCAAAAGATTTCCGCATTATTTGGGACAACGCTTATATCCTGCACCACCTCTATGACGAACCCGAGAGGCAGGATAAAGTCCTCTGCCTTTATAAAGAGTGCCAGAAATTCGGCACACAAAACAGAGTGCTTATGTTCGCGTCGTTCTCCAAGATAACTCATCCGGGCTCGGGCGTTGCGGCTCTTGCCGCGTCCGACCATAATATCGAGCTTATAAAGCACCGCATGAAGTTCCAGACGATCGGCCCCGATAAGGTAAACCAGCTTCGCCATGTCCGTTTTCTTAAAGATATTAACGGTATCCGCGAGCACATGAAAAAGCACGCCGAGATAATCAGACCGAAGTTCCGACTTGTTATCGATACGCTCACAAGCGAACTCAAGGATCGCGGCGTCGGCAGCTGGCGCGATCCCAACGGCGGCTACTTTGTGAGCTACTATGCGCCGAACGGCTGCGCAAAACGCATTGTCGCGCTTTGCAAGGACGCAGGCCTTGTGCTGACGCCTGCCGGAGCGTCGTACCCCGGCGGCTGCGACCCGAACGACAGCAATATCCGCATTGCGCCGACATTCCCGCCGTGCGACGAATTGAAGACGGCAATGGAGCTGTTCTGTGTTGCGGCAAGGCTTGCAGCTGTTGAAAAATATTTAGCAAAATAACCATATAAAAAGCAATTTTGCATTGACTTTAAGGCATATTTAATATATAATTATTTTGTTAGTCACGCTCGCTTGCAAGCAAGGCAGAGCGTTGCTCCGATTTAAATTATTTTGTTAGTCGTGCTCGCTTGCGGGCAAGGAAAGGATTGATTTAAAAAACATGAAAAAATCGAAAAAATCATCGTTTTTCATTGTTGCTCTGATCATTCTTGTGTTCTCGTATTTCGCCATTTTCGGTCTCAGCACCTGGTTCGGCGACAACAAGAATGTACATATCAAGGGCGTCAGTGATATCAGATGGGGAATTGATATCCAGGGCGGCGTTGAAGCTGTGTTTATGCCCGAGGGCGGCACAAGCGGCATTTCCGACGACGATATGGAAAAAGCGGAGCAGATAATCAAATACCGTTTGTCCGCAAACAATATCACCGACTATGAAGTCGATCGTGATAATGTCAATAAGCAGGTAATCGTTCGTTTCCCGTGGCAGAGCGGCATTTCTGATTTCGATCCGGTCGAGCAGGTCAATGAGCTCGGCGAGACAGCTATGCTCACCTTCTGCGAGGGAACCGACCAGAGCAATGTTATTATGAGCGGCTCGGCAGACATCGCTTCCGCTTCATCGGGTGTGCAGGACGGCAACCAGTATGTTGTTCAGCTCAAGCTCACCGACAGCGGTAAGGCAAAGTTTGCAGAAGCAACAGCCCGTCTTGCGGGCAGCGGCTCGATCTCGATCTGGCTTGATGATACTATGATCTCCAACCCGACAGTCAACGAAGCTATCACCAACGGCGAGGCAGTCATCTCCGGCAACTTCGACGCTGACGGCGCTCAGGACCTTGCCGATAAGATCAACGGCGGTTCGCTTCCGTTTAAGATCTCGGTCGATGATTCCAAGCTTTCTATCATAACTCCGACTCTCGGCGAGCAGTCGCTCACAGTTATGCTTATTGCGGGACTTATCGCATTCGGCATCATCATTGTTTTGATGATCGTGCTGTACCGTGTTCCCGGCGTGGTCGCGGCTATCTGCCTTTTGGGCCAGATCGCTCTCATCTTCGCTTGCGTTTCGGGCTTCTTCCCGAATCTCTCAAGCTTCACGCTCACGATCCCGGGTATCGCCGGTATCATCCTCTCGATCGGTATGGGTGTTGACTGTAATGTTATCATCTCCGAGCGTATCAAAGAGGAAGTCAAAAACGGCAAAACGGTTGACGGTGCTGTAAGAGCGGGCTATGACCGCGGTGTTTCCGCCGTTATCGACGGTAATGTGACCGTTATCATCGTTTCGGTTATCCTGATGGGTGTGTTCGGACCTCCGAGCTCTGTTTGGGCAAAGATCCTCTCCCCGATCATGTTTATGTTTGAGTCATCGATCACAGGCGAGATATATTCGTTCGGTTATACGCTGCTTATCGGCGCTATTGCGAACTTTATCATCGGCGTTCTGTGCTCCAAGTATATGATAAGAGGTCTGGCGGCGTTCTCCGCTTTGAAGAGACCGTGGCTGTTCGGAGGTGTGAGAGATGGCAAAGAATAATATCAAGGTTTTCGATTTTATCGGCAAAATAAAGATCTTCCTTTCGGTCTCTCTTGTCGTTATCCTTGTCGGTATTGTGATGAACATCGTTTTCGGAGTTCAGCTCAGCATTACATTCAAGGGCGGTTCGACCATTTCCTACAGCTATGAAAACGAGCTCGACGCTGACGCTGTCGCAAAGACGGTCAAGGAAAAGGCGTCGCTCGATGTTTCGGCTAAAACAAGCGAGAACTACACTTCCGGCACTCATAACATCACCCTCACGGTAACAGGCGATGAGGCTATCTCCACAGATACTCAGACCAATGTTACAAAGGTGCTGCAGGAGGCTTATAAGGATAACAATTTGGAGATGACGGGAACGACCTCGGTCGCTCCGACTATCGGTTCGTCGTTCTTCGCAAAGAGCCTTTATGCGGTGTTCCTTGCAAGCGTGCTGGTCATTGTCTATGTCGGTATCCGCTTCAGAAAGATCGGCGGTGTCGCAGCCGCGCTGACTGCTCTGCTCGCGCTTGTGCATGATGTTATCATCGTTTATTTCACCGATGTCATCCTGCAAATTCCGCTCGATACCAACTTTATCGCAGTCGAGCTTACGATCCTCGGCTATTCGCTCAACGATACAATAGTTATCTACGACCGTATCCGCGAGAATACCAACGCTTACGGCAAGTCGATGAGCCACAGAGAGCTTGTCAACCTGTCGATAACTCAGTCGTTCAAGCGTTCGCTCATCACCTCGATCTCGACGCTTATCGCGGTTCTTTGCATTTGCGTAGTCGCAGTTATTGCAGGTCTTGATTCGATCCTCAGCTTTGCGATCCCGATGTCGGTCGGCTGTATCGCAGGCAGCTTCTCGTCTATCTGTATCGCAGGTCCGCTCTATGTCAAGTGGCTCGAGTTTAAGGATAAGCACAATATCGGAGGCAAAAAGAAGGGCAAGAAATCGAAGTCCTCAAAGCCTGCAAAGAAAATGCCTGCCGATAAGATCGTTGTCTGACGATTTTTCTAAAATCACAAAACCGTCTGTTTTTGAAAACAGACGGTTTTTTCGTCAAAATCCCACAAAAATGACAACAATCAAAAAAATACTCAATATATAGTGGAAATTTCAAATGATATGTGCTATAATACTAATAAAAGTGTCTGCCGTCTTTGCGGGCGGCGAGCTTTGAGGAGCTGACGCTCCTTTGCACCGATCGCGGTCGGTGCCGTTTTTAGTTTTAAATCTCAGAAACTCTTTTTTCGGAGCGTGAATTTTTTTGGATAAGTTCGTTATCGTCGGCGGAAAGCCGCTGCAGGGAGAAGTGAATATCAGCGGTGCGAAAAATGCCGCAGTTGCCATTCTCGCCGGCACGATCTTGTCGGACGGGGTGTGCAGGATCGAAAATCTCCCCGATATTTCCGATGTTTCAACAATGATAAAGGTGCTGTATCAGCTCGGTGCAAATGTCCGCTATATCAACAGATCCACTGTCGAGATCGATGCCGCAGGCATCTCCTCCTACACAGTGCCCTATGTTATGACAAAATCAACAAGAGCCTCAAGCTACTTCATGGGAGCTATGCTCGGCAGATTTAAAAAAGCAAATGTCGCGCCGTCGGGCGGCTGTGATTTCGGTGTTCGCCCGATCGATATGCACCTTAAAGGCTTTGAAGCACTTGGCGCTACACATGAGCTGCACAACGGTATGGTCGAGCTTTCGGCTGATCTGCTTGTCGGCGCACCTGTTTATCTCGATATTGTTTCGGTAGGCGCAACTATCAATATCATGCTCGCCTCCGTTAAGGCGAAAGGCATGACGGTTATCGAAAACGCCGCAAGAGAGCCGCATATTGTTGATCTTGCAAACTTTTTAAACTCAATGGGTGCGGATATTCGCGGAGCCGGAACTGACACTATCAAGATCTACGGAGTCAACACCCTCGGCTCGACAGCTTATTCAATAATTCCCGATCAGATCGAAGCGGGAACATATATGGTAGCCGCGGCGGCAACGGGCGGCGATGTCCTTATTAAAAATGTCATTCCGAAGCACCTTGAATCGATCTCGGTCAAGCTTGAAGAAGCAGGCGCCGAGGTGACAGAGTATGACGAAGCGGTGAGAGTCCGCCGCACAGGCGCTTTAAAAAGCTGCAATGTCAAAACAATGCCGCATCCCGGCTTCCCGACAGATATGCAACCGCAGATGACGGCTATGCTCACCGTTGCAAACGGTGTTTCAACAGTGCGCGAATCGGTTTGGGATAACCGTTTCAGATATATCGAACAGCTCAACCGCATGAAGGCTCAGATCAAGGTGGACGGCAGAACGGCGTTTATCGAGGGGGTCGATTCATTGCAGGGTGCGCCCGTTAAGGCAGTCGATCTCAGAGCAGGCGCGGCGGTCGTTATTGCGGCGCTCATGGCAAACGGTATAACCGAGATCGAGAATATCCATTTCATTGAGCGCGGCTATGAAAACATTGTAAAGAAGCTGTCGGATCTCGGCGCTTCGATAAAGCGCGTCAGCGTTTCTTCGGGACATTCGAGAACACATGAGATAATTTCCTAAAATCAAAATCCACCCGATCGGGTGGGTTTTTTCAATGTTTTCTTATTCGTTTTGTGATCTCGCAGCATAAAAGCGGAGTGAGGGATAAAAGCCCGACGATCAGCCAGCAAACAGGTGAGAGATGAGCGGTTTTAAACACTGTCCGCATACACGGAACGCTGACCGCCGCTATCTGAAGCGCAAGGCAGATAACACACCCGCCGCAAAGCTTCGGGTTTGAAAACACCCCTATCGTAAAGACCGATTGCTCGGAACGTATGTTGAATGCATGGACGAGCTGCGAAATGCTCAGCACGCAAAACGCCATCGTCCGCCCGACTATCGGCTCGCCCGACACATCGAACATCGTCCGCCCGATCGTGAACGCAAGCAGGGTCAGCACCCCGATAAGGCACCCCTCGATCAGCAGATCAATGCCGTCTGATTTTGAAAACATACCCGATTTCGGGCTTTTTGGCCGTCTGCGCATAAGGTCGCTTTCAAAAGGCTCAAATCCGAGCGCAATAGCCGGCAGAGAATCGGTTATCAGATTGACCCACAAAAGCTGAATTGCGAGCAGAGGCGACGGCAGTGCAAAAAGCGACGCTAAAAACACAGTCAGTATCTCGCCGATGTTGCACGATAAAAGAAACCGCACCGACTTTTTGATATTGTCGTAGATCCCTCTGCCGTGCCGAACAGCGGCAACTATTGTCGAAAAATTATCGTCGGTTAGAATAATATCCGAAGCCGACCTTGCGACATCGGTGCCGCCTTTGCCCATCGCGCAGCCGATATCTGCGGCTTTCAGCGCAGGCGCGTCGTTGATACCATCGCCCGTCATGGCAACGATTTCGCCGTTTGCCTTAAGTGCTTTCACGATCCTCACCTTGTGCAGAGGAGTCACCCTCGAGAAAACGCTGTGTTCTTTCACCTTTGCTTTAAGCTCGCGGTCGGAAAGTGCGTCTATCTGTGCGCCTGTCAGTGCAGGCTCGTTGCTGCCTGCCGACAGTATTCCGATCTTTTTTGCAATAGCACAGGCGGTGTTGCCGTGATCTCCCGTTATCATTATCGGGCGAATCCCTGCAAGGCGGCAGGTCGCAACTGATTCTTTAACGCCGACTCTCGGCGGATCGATCATGCCGATAAGCCCGGAGAATATAAGGTCCGACTCTGTCTGCGAACGCTCAGGCAGATGATCGAGCTTTTTAAAAGCCACCGCAATAACACGCAGTGCCTGCTCGCTCAGGCGTGCGTTTACCGCCGATATTCTCGCTGCCTCGCTGCTGTCTGCCCGATACAGCCCCAAAACAATGTCGGGCGCGCCCTTGGTTATGACCGTGTAGCCGTCATTCGTTTTGTGAACAGTCGTCATCATCTTTCTCACAGGGTCAAAGGGCAGCTCAAGAACACGCTGATTATCGCGGTCGAGCGCCGCTTTGACAATGCCTTTTGAAAGTGCTTTCACAACTATCGCGGTCTCGGTCGGATCGCCCGTCGCAGTCATAACGCCGTTTTCCCGCTGCGCTGTCGCATTCGAGCAAAGCGTTGCCAGAGTAAGCGTTTGCGTTTCATCACCGAATATCTTTTCGACTGTCATCTTGTTTTGCGTGAGCGTGCGCGTTTTGTCCGAGCAGATAACAGTCGCACTGCCGAGCGTTTCAACTGCGGGCAGCCGCCTTACTATTGCGTTCTCCTTCACCATTTTGCGAACGCCGAGCGCGAGCGCCGCAGTGACTATCGCAGGCAGTCCCTCGGGTATTGCCGCCACCGCGAGCGACACCGAAAGCATAAACGAATCGAGTATGTGATTGCCGCGCAGCACCCCGAGCAGGAATATAACGCCGCAAACGATTATCGCCGCGATACCGAGTGCCTTTCCCGTTGAAGCGAGCCTTTTTTGAAGCGGTGTATCCTCGTTTTCTTGCTTTGATAAAAGCCCTGCGACCGCGCCTATCTGCGTGTTCATACCTGTCTCGCAGACGACCGCAACACCGCTTCCTGTGACTATCGATGTCGATGAAAACAGCATATTTTTCCGCTCGGCAACATCGCATTTGTCGGCGGCTATGAAATCGGCGTCTTTAAGCGTAGGCTCGCTCTCGCCTGTCAGTGCCGATTCCTCGGCTTTCAGCCCGACGCTTTTCATCAGTCGGCAGTCGGCAGGCACAATATCACCGGCACTCAGATATATAATGTCGCCGGGTACAAGCATTTCGGGCAGCAGCCGCTGCTTTTTCTCGTTTCTCAGCACAAGGCAGTGCGGCGCGGAAAGTGCCTTAAGCCGCTCAATGGCGTGCTGTGCGCGGCTTTCCTGTGCTGTGCCGACGGCGGCGTTTATCAGCACTATCGAAAGAATTATTATAGGATCGGTGAAGTCGGGGTCGTTCGATACAAACGACACAATAAGCGAAATTGCGGCGGCGGCAAGCAATATCATTATCATGAAGTCATTGAGCTGAGCAAAAAAGCGCGCGATAATGCTCTTTTTTCGCTCGTTTTGCAAACGGTTTTCACCGAACCGCGAGATTCGGCATTTTGCCTGCTCGTCCGACAATCCGTGCTTTTCGCTGACAGAGAGCTTTGTCAGAGTCTGAGCGCAGCTCAATGTGTGCCATTGCATTAAAATCTCCGCCTTTTGTGTTTTAATACTCAAACTTATGTGCGCGCTGTAAAAATTATGACGGTATTGGGAAAAAGCATTGATTTTAAGGAGGTTGTATGCTATACTTTATATGATCACGATGTATGATCGCAATTTTGCAATTCAACAAATGAGCTTTTTCAAGAGGTGATCGTTCATGCTCATTACCGATATTCATTCACACAGCTGCGTCTCGCCGGACGGATCCGACACCGCTGAGGAAATGGTCAGGTGCGCCAAATTAAACGGTGTTGATATACTTTGCATAACCGATCATTATGAAGTTCCCGAAAAGGAAAGTCGGGATTATAAAGATATCGAGCCCGAGTATGACAAAACAATGCGTGTCAGAGGTGAAAGCGGCGGAGTTAAAACGCTTGTCGGTATTGAAATGGGCGGTGCGATCTATGAACCGCAGCAGGCAAGAGATGTTTTGTCCCGACATGATTTCGATTTTGTTTTGAACTCGCTGCATCACGTCTTCTATGGCGAAAAGGCTGTTGATTATTACGGTATGGATTATACCGGCTGCAACACGACCGAGCTTTTAAGAGACTATTTTAAAACGCTCTATGAACAGTGCAAGCTGAATTTGTTTGATTCGCTTGCACATCTCGACTATCCCACAAGATATATGATGCTTAAAAATATTCGGTTTGATCTTTCGGATTGCGCCGATGAGATAGACGCTATTTTAAAATATCTGTGCGAAAACGGCAAAGCCCTTGAGATCAACACATCGGGGTTGTTTGCTTCATATCACAAGACATTGCCGCAGGTGGATATCGTTCGCAGATACCGTTCGTTCGGCGGCGAGTTTGTGACCCTCGGTTCGGATTCGCATGAAGCGGGATTTCTCGGCAGAGGCATTAAAGAAGGTATTAAAGAAGCCGCAAAGGCGGGTATTAAATATATCGCTTATTATGAAAAGCGTCAGCTGAGAACTATCAGCATTGACTGATCGAAGGGAGTAACAAGGTATGACCGATTTTGAAAACAAGCTTTTAAAAATACTTTCCGAAAACGCTCGTTACAGCTGCAGCAATCTTTCGAGTATGCTCGGAACAGACGAGAAGAAGGTCGCTGACACTATCGAAAAGCTGGAGAAGGCCGGCGTTATCTGTGGTTATCCTGCGATCATCGATTGGGAAAAGGTGTCTAACGACACTGTCACCGCGCTTATCGAGCTTAAAGTAACCCCGCAGAAAACGGCCGGTTTTGAGGAGATCGCCGAGAGCATAACAAATTGCCCCGAGGTCGAGTCGGTTTATCTTATGTCCGGCGGATATGACCTTTGCGTCACTGTCAAGGGGCACACCTTCAAGGAAGTTGCGATGTTTGTTGCAAAGCGGCTCGCTCCGATGGACGGAGTTGTTTCCACTGCAACTCACTTTGTGCTGCGTAAATACAAGGAAGTCGGCACAATTCTGCATGGCAGGAAAGACGATGACAGGGGGCTGTTTCTGCTGTGACGGATATTGAAAATCTGCTCAATCCCGAAGTGGTCGCATTAAAGCCCTCCGGAATCCGCAAATATTTTGATATTGCCGCCACGATGGATGATGTTTTAACGCTCGGCGTGGGCGAACCCGATTTCAAAACGCCGTGGCACATTCGTGAGGCAGGCATAAAATCGCTCGAAAAGGGCTACACGAGATACACCGCAAACCGAGGTATGCTTGAGCTCAGATCGGAGATCTCCGAATTTATGAAGCGCAAGTATTCGCTTTCCTATGATCCGTCAAACGAGATCCTTGTCACCGTCGGCGGAAGCGAAGCGATAGACGGTGCTGTCAGAGCGCTTGTCGCTCCGGGGGATGAGGTGCTTGTCGTTCAGCCGAGCTTTGTGTGCTATGAGCCTATTGTAAAGCTCGCGGGCGGCACAGTCAGGATAATCGAGACAAAGCATGAGAACGAATTTCGGCTCACGGCGGACGAGCTCAAGGGTGCCATAAGCGAGAAAACAAAGCTGCTCATTTTGCCGTATCCGAACAATCCGACAGGTGCTGTCATGCGGAGAGAACACCTTGAAGCGATAGCCGATGTGTTAAGAGACACAAATATTCTCGTTTTGTCCGATGAGATCTATTCCGAACTGACCTACGGCTCTGAGCGTCATGTTTCGATAGCCGAGATCGACGGTATGAAAGAGCGCACAGTAATTGCGAGCGGCTTTTCCAAGACCTATTCAATGACAGGCTGGCGTCTCGGCTTTGCCTGCGGTCCTGCTGCTGTTATCAAGCAGATGACCAAAATTCATCAGTTTGCGATAATGAGCGCACCGACGACTTCTCAGTTTGCCGCGATCGAAGCGATAAAAGCCGGCGATGAGGACATTTCGGATATGCGGTATGATTATGATATAAGAAGAACATTCATTGTCAGCGAGTTTCGCAAAATGGGGCTTGAATGTTTCGAGCCGCAGGGCGCGTTCTATGCGTTTCCCTGCATTAAAAGCACAGGGCTCACAAGCGAGGAATTTTGTGAGCGGCTTCTGCGCGAAAAGCATGTTGCGGCAGTTCCGGGCAATGCATTCGGTGATTGCGGCGAGGGCTTTATCCGAGTTTCTTATTGCAACAGCATGAAAAACCTCAAAAAGGCAACAGCTCTTATCAAGGAGTTTATAGATTCATTAAAGTAAATAGCGATTTTTGAAAGGATTGATCTTAATAATGGCTGAATCGGTAACGATTTTGGCAAATGCAAAACTAAATCTTTCGCTCGATGTGACCGGCAAACGCCCCGACGGATACCACACCGTCGAGATGGTTATGCAGTCGGTCGATATTTTCGATACTGTGACTGTCCAGAAAACGGACAGCGGTATTGAGCTTGTCTGCCAGGACAATGATCTGCCAATGGGTGCGGATAATCTGGCTTATAAGGCGGCGGCAGTGTTTTTTGATGAAACCGGGATCGATGGCGGCACTGCGATACGGCTCAAAAAGCGTATTCCCATAGCGGCGGGGCTCGGCGGCGGCAGCGCGGACGCTGCGGCGGTGCTGACTGCACTCAATGAGCTTTACGGCAAGCCGCTTGAGGATGAAGAGATGGCGGAGCTTGCGCTCAAGCTCGGAGCAGATGTTCCGTTTTGCCTGGTCGGCGGCACTCAGCTTGCCGAAGGAGTCGGCTCGATACTCAGCCCTCTGCCTCAGCTCACAGGCTGCGCGTTTGTTGTTGTCAAAACAGGCGTCAAGCCTTCAACCGCTGAGATGTATTCCCGTTTTGATAAGCTCGATGAAGCCGATATTATCCGTCCGAGGACACAGAGCCTTGTGGACGCGATCTGCGAGGGCGAAAATAAGGATGTCGGCAGATATATGTCGAATGTGTTTGACGCGCTTTGGGATTTCAGCTCTATCAAGGAAATTATGTCCGACAGCGGAGCGACAGGCGTGCTGGTTTCCGGCAGCGGTCCGAGCGTTTTCGGCTTCTTCCCCGATCCTGACGATGCTAAGGACGCGTATGACCGCCTGAAAGACGAGTATGACGAGGTCTTTCTCTGCGAGCCTGCCGATTGCGGCTGTGAAATAGATTAAAATAATTGAATACGACCCCTTTTTCGGTGCCAATAATAACGGCAGAGAAAGGGGTCGTTTTGTTTTGAAACTTAAAATAATTGAGAAAAGTATCGCTGTCGGGTTGTGTTTGACGCTGATCGTCAGCTTCGTTTCGTTTTCGCTCAGGTGCGGGCAGATAAGGCAGGATGTTCTGCGGCTTCATGTGCTTGCAAATTCCGATTCCGAGCATGATCAGACTATCAAGCTGCTTGTACGCGACCGATTGCTCAAGGAAAGCGAAACATTGCTTTGCGGCTTCGATACAAAACCGCTGGCAGAGGAAAAGATAAGGGAAAGTATTCCGAGGCTGACCGAGGCAGCGGCGCAGACACTGGCTGAAAACGGGTGTGAGTCGAAGGTTGCGGTTCGGCTCGAAAAGACCTATTTCGAGACTCGTACTTATGAAAATGTCACTCTGCCGGCAGGCGAGTATGACGCTTTGCGCGTTGAAATAGGCGCGGCGTCGGGCAAAAACTGGTGGTGCGTCATGTTCCCGCAGATGTGCGTGCCGAGCGCGGCAAAACGCGATAAACCCGAGGACAAGCTGAACAATGATGAAGTCGAAATAGTCACAAACAAGCAAAAATACAAGGTCGGGTTTTTCCTTGTCGAGCTGTTTGAAAGCCTGAAAAACGCTTTTTAGCAGAAAATATCGGCGATCTCTTTCGGGGTATCGACTATCATATCCGCGCCTGCCGCTTCAAGCTCGCCGTCCGCGCCGAAGCCGTAGCGCACCCCGAGCGACGATATGCCGCACTGCTTTGCGCCGTTTATGTCGAAAGCGGTGTCGCCTATCATAACGCAGTCATTAAGATCGAGCGAATTATCTGCGGCGACCTTGCGGATGACCTCGGCTTTCGACATTGAGTAGCCGTTGAGCGGCACCCCGCAGACTTCGATAAAGCGGTCGGTCAGACCGCTTTCGCTTATTATTTCTTTTGCAAAGTGTTCGGGTTTGCAGGTCGCAACAAACAGCCGAAAGCCGGCACTGTTCAGCCGATCGAGCGTATGCGGCAGACCGTCGTAGACGCTGTACATATGAACGCCGTTTGTTTCATAGTATTCGCGGTAGATCATGACTGCTTTAATGCTCTCGTCTGATCCAAGTCCGCAAAATGTCGAAAACGACTTTTGAAGCGGCGGCCCGATAAACGGACGAAGCTGACTGTCGCTCATAGGCGGCAGCTTTAATTTTTCGAGCGTGTATCTCACCGACGCAAAAATACCGCTTTGCGAGTTGATTATCGTGCCGTCGAGATCGAACAAAAGGGCGGTTTTATCGGAAAGTTTCAATTCATATCTCCTTTACAAAAAATATCCCTGCGAATGAACGCAGGGATATTAAAAAGCTTATTTAAGCTTCTCTTTGAGGACCTTGAGCGATTCTCTGAGCTCTTTCGGGAGCTTATCACCGAATGTCGAATCATAGAACTGCTCAATATCGGCAGCTTCATCAGTCCAAACCTTCTTATCAACATTCAGCAGCTCGCTGAGTGTATCTGTTGTAACATCGTCAAGTCCTTCAATGTCGATATCCTCAACATTCGGAACATAGCCGATCGGAGTCTCCTTAGCGTCAACCTTGCCTTCGCAGCGATCGAGGATCCAGAGGAGAACACGCATATTGTCGCCGAATCCCGGCCAGATGAAGTTGCCTTCATCGTCAAGTCTGAACCAGTTGACATTGAAGATCTTCGGAGCTTTATCGCCGAGCTTCTTGCCCATGTCGAGCCAGTGCTGGAAGTACTCGCCCATGTGATAACCGCAGAACGGACGCATCGCCATAGGATCGTGACGGACAACGCCGACCTTGCCTGTTGCGGCAGCAGTTGTCTCGGAAGCCATGATCGAGCCTACAAATACACCGTGATCCCAATCTCTTGACTGATAAACCAGCGGAGCTGCCTTAGCACGGCGGCCGCCGAATACGATAGCCGAGATCGGAACGCCCTTGCCCGAATCAAACTCAGAGCTGATGCACGGGCAGTTCTTAGCCGGAGCAGTGAAACGGCTGTTCGGATGAGCGCCGCTTGTGCCGACCTTGTCAGCCTTGTCGTACTTTCTGTAATCCCACTTCTCGCCTCTCCAGTTAAGAGCATTCTCAGGCGGAGTGTCGTTGAGACCTTCCCACCAAACGGTGTTATCGTCGAGGTTGTGAGCAACATTTGTGAAGATAGTGTTCTTCTTTGTGGATTCAAGCGCATTCGGGTTGGACTTTGCGTTTGTTCCGGGAGCAACGCCGAAGAAGCCGTTCTCCGGGTTGATAGCCCAAAGTCTGCCGTCCGGACCGATACGCATCCAGGAAATATCGTCGCCTACGCACCAAACCTTGTAGCCCATGTCGCGGTACTTCTTAGGCGGAATAAGCATTGCGAGGTTTGTCTTGCCGCAAGCCGACGGGAATGCAGCGCAGATATATTTGATCTCGCCCTTCGGGTTCTGCAAGCCGAGGATAAGCATATGCTCAGCCATCCAGCCCTCGTTTTTGCCGAGGAACGATGCGATTCTGAGCGCAAAGCACTTTTTGCCGAGAAGAACGTTTCCGCCGTAGCCTGAGTTGACGGAGATAATTGTGTTGTCCTCGGGGAAGTGGCAGATATATCTCTTTTCAGCGTCGATGTCGCACTTGCAGTGCAGACCGCGGATCCAATCCTCGCTGTCGCCGAGGACATCGAGAACTTTATTGCCTACTCTTGTCATGATGTTCATGTTAAGAACAACATAGATAGAGTCTGTAAGCTCAATACCGATCTTCGAGAACTCCGAACCTACAGGACCCATCGAATACGGGATAACATACATTGTTCTGCCTGCATAAGCGCCCTTTGCAATGCCGTAAAGCATTTCATAAGCTTCTTTCGGCTCCATCCAGTTGTTTGTCGGGCCGGCAGCTTCCTTTGTCTTAGAGCAGATAAATGTTCTGTCCTCAACACGGGCAACATCGTTGACAGCGGTGCGGTGCAGATAGCAGCCGGGGAGCTTGTCCTCGTTGAGCTTAATAAGCTCGCCGCTCTTAACAGCCTGCTCGCGAAGTCTGTTGTAAAGCTCTTCGCTGCCGTCGATAACGACGACTGAGTCGGGATTTGTCAGTTCTTTCATCTGTTCGATCCATGCGTTGACTGATTTGTTTTTAATCATAAGTCATTACTCCTTTGAACAAAATGTGATTTAACACGGGAAATACACTCTCAAAACATTCAATCTGTCCCCATATTAAACATTGATTATATTATAGCTCATTTTTTCATGAAATGCAACCCATGTTAACGAAAAATTCACATGTATGCCGTCCTTTGCGGCAGGCGAAAAGAAAATACAAGTATGTCTGAAATCAAATACCCGACAAGAAGATAACCTCTTGTCGGGTATTAAAATCCGTTCAATATAGCATAGAGAAGCAAACCAATGGACGGTTAAGCTTTGTCGAGAATTGAGAGATCGCCGCTTGCAATAGCCGAAACGAGCTTACGAGCATCGGCAAGGTCGATCTTTCCGTCATAAGTTACATCGGAATTTTGCTTTGCCTCATCTGAAAAACCATCTGTTGAACCGTTCGAAATGGCGGCAATAAGCTCGCGGACATCTGCGAGATTGACCTGACCATCGAGATTGACATCGCCCATGATGCCTTTTGCAGCGGTTGTGGTCGTTGTGGTGGTAGCTGTTGTCGTAGTCGTAGTGGTTGTAGTGGTGGTCGTTGTAGTGGTGGTCGTTGTAGTGGTGGTCGTAGTTGTTGTTATCGGCTGCGAGGGATTGACATCTTCATAAGAAAACTCTGCGTTTTCAAAGTCGGTGCAGAGCTCGGAAACGATCGGTTTATACTCATCCCAGCCGAGCAGCTTGATAGTGAAGCCCTGTCCCTTCTTAGTCGAGATAAACGAAAGCTTTTCATCCTTGCTCACACCGTCCTTCAGCTTAAACCAAACGGTGCCGACTCTGCCGGCGGTAACAAAGGTATTGTCGTTGTAGCCCTTAAGATAAGCTGTGTATGAGAAATAACCTCTTGCGTTGGCTTTGTCATAGGTTGACTGTTCCCACTTGGAGTAATCATCAAAAACATCGGTGCTGTGATCGCATCTTACGATCTCTACCTTGCTCGGATCAAACTCGATGTTCATGCTGAACGAGTAAGCTCCGATGGTGTTTTTGTTGATGTCGTACTGAACGCCGATAAGGTCTTCCTCTGCATTGTAGACCGGAGTTGCCGAGAAACCGAGCGTGCCTGCGTTGTTTGTGACGAAGCAGTTATCGCCTGAAAACGGAATTTCAACAACTGTGTTGTTGTCAGCATCGCAATAAAGGTTGTTGCCCAAAATGCCCGTTGCCTTAAATTCAAACTTTGCAGTGTCTGAAACGCCGTCTTTGATTTTGAACTTAAGCACACAGAGCTTGCCTAACTTTGTCATATTGGCTCTTGTTACGCTGAGCTGGGCGGTGTATGTATAAACGCCGTTTGTGTTGGCGTTTTCGATGTTTGCCTGTGTGGGTGCTATCCATTCGCCTGCCGCGAAAAGATTATTGTTGTTTTCGACTCCTGTGAGTTCAACAAGCGTGTTGTCAAACGAAATGTCAAAGCCGATCGACCAGATGCCGGCTGTGTTCTTTTCAAGATAGAACGAAGCGATAAGCGAGCCGTCCTCATCTCTGTCCACCGAGGCGGAAATTCCCGATTCGGGCGTTACATCGGTGTCGTCGGCACTGACGCCGATCGTGTAGAGCGAAGCGAAAAGAAGTACAAACGCCAGTGATAAACTTATGATTTTTTTCAAAATTGATCCCTCCGTGTCGGATTATTAAATTCAATTTGATAATAGCATATTATGATAACTTTTTCAAGTCTTTTTGCAAATGAACGGCGTGTAATAATTAACAAAGTCTTAAATTTTTCCTGCTCGGTTGAAAAGCCCGATATTCGGTGTTATAATGTGTTTGGAACATTCAATCCGGCGACAATACCGCCGCTGCCGCGGAGGGCAGGACGCTGGGAGTTACAGCGATGGGTTATCTTTTGTACCCGACAATAAGTCGAGTATAAAAAGGCTCCCTTGTGTAAAGGGCTACTCCCCACGGTGTGGGGAGATGTCACGCAGTGACAGAGGGGACGGGCTCCGGT
>CAVGWP010000015.1:0-23798 GCA_963633095.1 bacterium
GCAAATGCCTTTTTCAGTGTTTTGAAATTATCGCCTTACTGGGCTGTGGCATTAGTATAGTGCCTTTTTGGTGGAGACGAAGAGGATCGCCCGACTCGCTTTTGCGCTCGTCGGCACGCACGCGGACACCAAAACAGTCCACCGGACTGTTTTTATCGCTTCGCGATTGTCCTGTTCGATCCTCTCCGTAATAATAAAAAACACCCAAACAAATGTTCGGATGTTTTTGTTATGGTGGAGACGAAGAGGATCGAACTCTCGACCTTACGGATGCGAACCGTACGCTCTCCCAGCTGAGCTACGCCCCCAACGAAAGATATTATACCACACGATATTTGATTTGTCTACACCAAATTTCAAAAAAATCGCCGCATATCATTTGATATGCGGCTTTTGTATTATTTGTAGGTATACCATTCACCGTCATACTTCAGCGCAATATGAGTGGCGGAAGTAATGTTCGTGTTTTCAGATCCCTCGATCTTCACTTTAACGATAACCGTCGCAACATCGGAAATATGCGAAAGCTGATCCTCTGTCATTCCGGATAAGATCTTGCTCGCATGATCCATGTCAATAGACTCAACATCGATCGCACGGACATTTATCTTGTAATCGTCGCCGAATGTATTTTTGAAGTTTTCATCAAGCTCCTTCTTATAATCTTCCGCACTCGAATAGCTCGAATTAAAATCAGACTTCGCCGATTCCGCATTCGGAGGATAAATATAAGAAAAATAGGTGTCCATATCGCCTGTATACTGCGATTTATACATATTTGTAACAGGCTTTGAAGGCACGACCTTGAAAAAATAGATCAGCAAAATAGCTGCAATAGCCGCTGCGGCAAGCAGTGCGAGGACAACATAAAGTCCGAGCTTGCTTTTTCTTTGAGGAGCAGCATGGCTCGGCACAGTGAAATCCGTGCTGCTTTCAGTTATATCCTGCTCACTCTCATCATTTTCATCAACAGCTTCATCCGCAAGCTCAAGCTCAACAGAGCCGCAATACGGACAAAGCACCAACTCATCATCAACACTTTGATTGCATTGTCTGCAAATTTTCATATATATTTCTCCCACCTTCGGTTTTGCCTTATTGTACAACATATCCATCATTTTGTCAACATATATTCTAACGATCGGCATTTATAAGGAGGTGCGGTATGCTCAACATTATCTGGGCGGCAATGATGTTGTTGTCATTTGTCTGCGCCGCAATAAACGGCAGAATGGCCGAGCTTACAAACGCCGTCTTTTCGGGCGGTGAAAACGCCGTTTCACTGTGCATCGCGTTGCTCGCCACCGTAACTCTGTGGAGCGGTATGATGAGCATTGCAAAATCGGCAGGCATAGTCCGCCTTATCTCAAAGGCGCTCCGTCCGTTTTTGCGGCTTGTGTTCAATATTCCGGCCGACTCCGAAGCCGCAGGCGCGATATGTATGAATATCGCCGCGAATATGATGGGACTGTCAAATGCCGCAACACCGTTCGGTCTGGAGGCTATGCGTCTGCTCAGCGAACAAAATCAAGGCAGCGACACAGCGTCCGATGATATGATAACCTTTGTGCTGATAAACACCGCCTCGGTTCAGATAATCCCGACCACCATAGCCCAGCTAAGAGTGAAATACGGCAGTCCTTCACCTATGGATATAGCTCCGTGTATCTGGATAACAAGTATCACGACGCTTATATTCGCGCTGTGCCTGAATGTGTTTATCAGGAGGATAACAAAATGTCGCAGATAGGTGCGTGGTTTGCTCCGATACTCATTTGTATTATAGTCCTTTCAGGCGTTGTCAGAACAGATAACTGCTTCGATACATTTATTGTCGGTGCAAAATCGGGACTTAAAACGGTGTATTCGATAGCACCGAGTCTTATCGGACTGATAACCGCAGTCGAAATGATGAAGGTATCGGGTGCGATAGATATATTGAACAATGCGCTCGAGCCTGTATCGTCTCTGCTTCATATACCGAAAGAGGTAATGCCGCTTGTGATATTGCGTCCCATAACGGGAAGCGGATCTCTTGCTATGCTCGACCGACTTCTTTCATCGTGCGGTGCAAACTCGATAGCAAGCAGAACTGCCTGCGTCATGTGTGCATCAAGTGAAACAACATTCTACACAACAACACTTTATTTTTCGAGCGTTAAAGTCCGCCGTATCCGTCATACGCTCATAGCCGCTTTGGCGGCTGACTTTATCTGCGTGCTTGTGAGCTGTGTCACAGTCGGGCTGTTCTTCGACTGATACTTTTCTTGCTTTTCGTATATAAAAATGTTATAATAAAAACGGTGATGTTAATGACAGGGCTGTATGTTCATATCCCGTTTTGTGAGCGAAAATGCGGATATTGCGATTTTTATTCGCTGAAATACGATGAAAATACCGCAAAAAGATATATAAAAGAGGTAAAAAGGCGAATAACCGCTCTCGGCATTACTTATGACACTGTCTATTTCGGCGGCGGTACGCCGTCTGTCATCGGAAGCGGAGTAGCCGAGATCCTGTCGTCGGTCAGCGTTGCCGACAATGCTGAGATCACAAGCGAATGCAACCCTAATTCGGCAAATGAGCTTTTTTTCGAGTCGGCGGCTAAAGCGGGAGTAAACCGCATTTCAATGGGACTTCAGTCCGCAAATTCGGACGAGCTTTCGTTTCTCACACGAACACACACCGTAAGCGATGTCGAGCGTGTTGTCATCCGCGCAAGAGCAGTCGGTATCAATAATATCTCGCTCGATGTTATGCTCGGCTATAAAGGTCAAACGATCGGCAGTCTGAAAGCCACGCTCGATTTTTGCATATCGCAGAATGTCGATCACATCTCGGCATATATGCTCAAAATCGAGCCTGCAACCCCGTTCGCAAAGCTTCAAAACATCTCGCTTTGCGATGATGAAACAGCCGCTCTGTATGAATTTTGCTGTGATTATTTAAAATCACACGGCTATGATCAGTATGAAATATCAAATTTCGCAAAAAGCGGCAAAGAGTGTCGGCACAATCTTATTTATTGGAATTGCGACGATTATATCGGACTCGGGCCTGCGGCTCATTCGCTTTATAAGGGCGAGCGTCTGCATTTTAAGCGAGATATCGAATCGTTTTTAGACGGCGCAGACCCCGTGTCGGACGGCGCAGGCGGCGGCAGAGAAGAGTATATCATGCTTCGATTGCGCCTGACGGACGGTCTAATGATCAAAGACCTTATAAAACGAGGCTTTCAGCTTCCGCACGGCTTTGATGAAAAGTGCCGCGCACTTCAAAAAAGCGGACTGATGAAATGCGAAAACGGTGCATATAAGCTCACGGTAAAGGGCTTTTTGGTTCAAAATTCAGTGCTTTCGTTTTTGCTTTAAGGAGGATAACATGAGAATAGGAACAGGCTATGATGTCCATCGCCTTTGCAATAACAGAAAGCTTATAATAGGGGGCGTCGAGATCCCGAATGAAATGGGGCTTCTCGGACATTCCGATGCCGATGTACTGCTCCATGCAATAGCCGATTCGCTTTTCGGCGCGGCGGCACTCGGCGATATAGGCTTGCATTTTCCCGACAACGATGACAGCTTTAAAAATGCGAACAGTCTTAAACTGCTCGAAAAAACAGCGCAGCTTCTCCGCGATAACGGCTACCGCATTGTGAACATCGATTCAACGATCATAGCGCAGGCTCCCAAAATGCGTCCTTATATCGATGAAATGCGCGAGAATATCGCAAATGCCTGCGGTCTTGAAAAAAGCGATGTTTCGGTCAAAGCGACCACTGAGGAGGGACTCGGATTCACAGGCGCAAAAGAGGGAATTGCGGCAAGCGCAGTCTCGCTTATCGATGCTCTTTAAGCTTTGTCAAACCGGCATACCTTTGCATATAATACTATGGGCTTGACCTATATTATTCAAAGGAATGATGTCGATATGGAAAAAGAGCTTTTTTTCGTCGGCTCGGCGACAAGAGCCGCAAGAGCACGGGATATTCTCAGAAAACACGGGATCAACGCTCAGATAGAGCGAGGCTACGAACGAAGCGACAAAGGCTGCGGTTATTCGGTGCTGGTAATCGAAAGCTCGCTTGATCGTGCACGCGAAATTCTGAGGCGTTATAATATCAGGACAGATTGAAATGCCGATCTATCTTGACAATGCCGCAACATCGTCGCCGAAGCCGTGCACCGTTGTTTCGGCGGTGCGTGACGCGGCAGTGAAATACAGTGCCAACCCCGGCAGGGGAGGACATTCAAAAGCAAGGCTTTCAGGCGAAATGATATACTCTGTGCGTTCTCAGGCGGCAGAGTTTTTCAATGCGCCGAGCGCGGAAAATGTTGTTTTTTGCGCTAATTGCACGACCGCCCTGAACACCGCTGTTCAAGGCACTCTGAGTGATTGCAGAGTCATCATCTCGCCGTTTGAGCATAATGCGGTCGTTCGTCCGCTTGCCATGCTCGAAAGCAGAGGCGTCGTGTGCGATGTCGCGGAATATTGTCCGGATGAAGACGAACAGGTAAGGGCGTTTGAACGGCTTATCGGACACGATACAAAAGCCATCGTCTGCACCCATGCGTCAAATGTTTTCGGAATGATAATGCCTATTGAAAAGTTAGGCCGCCTATGCTCGGACTACGGTTTGTATTTTATCGTAGACGCTGCGCAGACAGCAGGTATCGAGCCGATAGATGTCCGCCGCATGAAGATAGGAAGCCTTTGTGTTGCCGCGCATAAAGGACTGTATGCCCCTGTGGGCGCGGGACTTATGATAACCGACGGTGTGCCCAATTCGCTGATCTACGGCGGCACAGGCGGCGATTCAAGACCGAAAACTCAGCCTCGCTTTTTGCCGGATAAATTCGAGAGCGGCACACTCGATGTGTGCAGTATCGCAGGTATCGGCGCAGGACTTGAGTTTGTAAAACCAAGGCAGGCGGATATCCGCCGCAGGGAACAGCAACTTATAGAAGAAGCCGACATTGCTCTCGGAAAACTGAGCAATGTCATAACTTATACCGACCGATCAGCAGGTTCATATGCGCCTGTGCTTTCGTTCAATGTGAAAGGACTGCACAGCGAGCATACTGCAAAACAGCTCGATCGTCAGGGTATCTGCGTTCGTGCGGGTCTGCATTGTGCGCCTCTTGCACACCGCACTATGAACACTCTCGAAACAGGAACGGTCAGAGCGGCAGTGTCTGCATTCACGACCGAAAACGAGATCGATAGATTCATCTATGCAGTCGGTAATATCAGCTAAGCACAAATATCAGAGCGTTGTTCCGATCAAAGCTGCATAAAAATTAAGCTCCGCTGAAAAGCGGAGCTTTCTTTAATTCTCATCGGAATTAAGACTTTTCATGTGTTTGACATCGGCGACCTTGCCATGATAGTTCTCCAAATAATCGAGCGCGGCGTCGGGTGTACTGAATATCTCAAAGAGTTTCATCGATTCGTCAAACATAAACTTTTCATCGACCATGTGCCAAAGCATTTTCAAAAGGTCGTCATAATATCCGGCAACATTCAAAAGAGCAATAGGTTTGTTGTGTCTGCCAAGCTGTCTGAGCGTCAGAATTTCAAAAAATTCATCAAGCGTGCCGATACCGCCGGGCGTTATAATAAATCCGTCCGACTTTTCAAAAAGGAGCCGTTTGCGTTCACGCATGCTTTCGGTGTGGATGATCTCGTCGCAGTGCTTAAACTGCACACCGTCAACATTTAAAAACTCAGGCAGAATACCGACTATTTTTCCTCCGCCCGAATAAACTCCTCTCGCCGCAGCGCCCATCATACCGGAGCTGCCTGCGCCGAAAACAAGCGAGTGACCGCGCGTTGCGATTTTTGTGCCAAGCTCTTCGCCCATACTGATATATTTATCGGGGATAATGTTGCTCGAAGCACCGTATACACATATATTCATAAAAACACCTCAATTTTATTCACAGAACGAAATGCCTATCGATCTTGCTGATTTAATAAGTTGGTCATCGGGTGAAACACGCTTCGGAATACCTGCTATTTCGGAAAGCTTGTTGTGAGTTATCACATTGTCCTTCTTTGCGACAGTAACGCCGAAAACACCGTCTGAAATAAGCTTTGCGGCATAAGTGCCGAACTGAGTCGCAAGCACTCTGTCATACGCCGAGGGACTACCGCCTCTGAGATAATGACCCGGCACCATTGACCGTGTTTCAATTCCCATCTCATTTTCAATAAATTCGACGATCATCTGAGTGGCGGTAGCTGCTCCGCCGCGTTTTAAAACACGCTCTTTTCTCTTCATGCCCACTTCGTCTTTTCTTATAGCGCCTTCCGCAACAGCGACGATAGAGAACGAATGTCCGTCGTCAACACGCTTCTGAACAGCCTTTGCAACGCCGTCGAGCGTAAACGGTATCTCAGGGATAATGATAGCGTCCGAGCCGGAAGCAACGCCTGAATAAAGCGTCAGCCAGCCTGCTTTGTTGCCCATTATCTCAACCACCATAACTCTCGAATGGCTGTGCGCCGTTGTGTGCAGTCGGTCGATAACATCTGTTGCAATGTCGATAGCGGTGTGAAAACCGAAGGTGACATCAGTGCCGTAAATATCATTGTCGATGGTTTTCGGCAGACCGATAACATTAAGCCCGTTTTGCGAGAGCAGATTTGCAGTCTTGTGAGTGCCGTTTCCGCCGAGCGTAACAAGACAGTCAAGCTTCATTTTCTTGTAGTTGTCGATCATGTTTGAAACCTTATCAACATTGTCCGACCCGACAACCTGTATTTTTTTGAAGGGTTGACGCGAGGTTTTCAAAATAGTGCCGCCGCGTGTGAGTATGCCCGAAAAATCACTGCGCTTCATTTTCTTGCAGTCGCCGTAGATAAGACCGGTGTAACCCTCGTTGATACCTATTATCTCAAGATCGCTCCCCAGCTTTTCATAAAGACTCTTCGCAACGCCTCTTATCGCTGCGTTAAGACCGGGGCAGTCGCCGCCGCTTGTAAGAATACCGATTCTCATTTTATATCAATCCTTTCGCGTTAGATCAAGCATTACTATAATAATACACAAATTGCACGCCAAATTCAATAATCAAGCTTAATTTTTTTCGCTTTTTTGCTTTTCCGAAAGGGCATCATCATAAAGCGTTTCCTGACTGTTAAGCTCTTTTTCTCCGTTTTTCGGGCGCAGTCTGCGATAGCTTCCGTTTACACCGAGTATACGCGCCTGTGTGTTGTCGAGCAAAGAAAGCTTTAGGATCCTTGCAAGTCTGCGTTTTGCCTGCGGATCTGTAACGGGAGCCGCCGCTTCAACGCGCTGGTTCGTGTTTCTCGTCATAAAGTCCGCCGAGGAAATATAGTATTTGCGCTCATTGCCTACGCCGAACGCATATATTCTCGAGTGCTCAAGCAACCGACCGACAATGCTTATCACAGTGATATTGTCTGTCTTTCCGGCAACACCGGGGGTAAGACAGCAAATACCTCTGATTATCATGGTGATCTTAACGCCTGCCTGCGACGCTTCGCACAGCTTGAGTATCAGTTCCTTATCGGTAAGCGAATTCATCTTCAGCATAATTTCGGCTTTCCTGCCCGATTTCTGCTTTTCGATCTCTTCGTCGATCAGCAAAAACAGCTTTTGCTTTAAGCAAAGCGGTGCTACCATAAGATGATCGCTGCTCTCAACAAAAACGCCTTTTTCAAGACTTTCAAATAGCCGTTCGGCGTCGCGCGCAATTTCGGGCTTTGCAGTGAACAGCGCAAGATCGGTGTAGAGCCGCGCCGTCTTTTCATTGAAATTGCCCGTACCTATCTGAACAATATCTTTGCCGTCCTTCAATTTAATAACAAGCAGCTTGCAGTGGACTTTGTAGTTCGGCAGACCGTAGATAACCTCGCAGCCTGCATCCTGCAACCGCTTCGACCAATCGATGTTGTTTTCCTCATCAAACCTTGCTCTCAGCTCCACCATGCAGCTCACGCGCTTGCCGCGCCTTGCGGCGTCAATAAGTGCTTCAACAACTTTCGAGTCGCTCGCCACGCGGTAAAGAGTTATCATTATCCGCTCGACCCTTTTGTCAGCCGCAGCCTGGCTGAGCAGATCGATAAGGAATTTCACATCGTCAAACGGATAGGCGAGCAGTCTGTCCTTCCTGCGGACAACATCGATAAGCGACTTTGCGTTTTCCGCATAAGCCGGATAGACCGACTGTCTCGGAGCATAGTAAAGCTCGGGAAAACGAGCCTTTGCCAGCTTGTCCTCGATCAGCGAGATAAAGCCTATCGAAAGCGGAGTGCTCTGCCTGAAAAGCTGTTTTTTCGGTAAACACAGCACCTTTTTCAAATGCGCGAGTATCTTCGGACACTGCACCCCGTTGTATTTCAGCTCGACGGGAGCAAGCTTGTTTCTGAGCTCGATCAGCTTAGACATCGTCTGTCGAAAATCAATATCAAAATCATAAAGCCCCTCGTTTTCGTCTATATCCGCATTTCGGATTATCGAAAAGGTTATCCGTTCGATTATCTCGTATTTGTGGAAAAGCTTGTAGGCAAACATCGAAATAATGTCTTCGATAAGAATAAATCTCAATGTATCGCCGGGCAGACAAACAGCTTTCGGCAACCTCGAGCTTATCGGAATAATGCCGAATTTTATATTGCCGTTTTTGCTTTTGAGAGTAAACCCGTCAACCCGTCTGCCGTTGTCGATAAACGGGAAGGGAATGCTTTTGTCGATAACAAACGGAGAAAGCACCGGCGCGATCGTCTTGATGAATATCTGCTTTAAATATGTGCGCTCTGCGTCTGAGATCGTCTCTTCGGTCACACGGCAGAAATATCTTGCGCCGTCCGCCATAACGCCGTCAAACGCCTCGTCCAGCTTAGGCATAAGCTTTGCCGTTGCGCGAAATATATCATTCAGCTCTTTTCTCACATCGCTCGAATCATTATCGTCTAAAAGCAGTTTATCGATCCTCGATCCCACTCTGACTCTGAAAAACTCTTCATAGTTGCTCTGAAAGATCGAAATAAATCTGAGCCTTTCGATGAGCGGATTGCGCTCGTTCTGCGCCTCTTCAAGCACCCGCTTGTTAAACTTTATCCAGCTTAATTCTCGGTCAACAATAATACTCTTGTCAGCCATTTTTAAATATCCCCCTAAATTAAAATCAGTGCGCCTTGATTTAATTGTGTTTCTTTTTATTATACACGAAAAATGCAGAAAATAAATGCATTATAGAATGTTTTAACAAAAAATTTTCATTCCGCTGCCACCGGGTCAAAATATTGTTGCAATGCCGCTTTATGAATGGTATAATATTTAAATAGAAAAACTAAGAAAGGGGAGGCTTGTTCGATGGAAAGAACTATTGCGGCGTGCGCCACGCCTATGCAGCAAAGCGGAGTCGGAATTATCAGGCTTTGCGGAGATAATGCGATAGCCGTCGGAGAGCGTGTTTTCCGCAGCGCAAATGAAAACCGCAGGCTTTCAAGCCTCCGAGGCTACACCGCGGCATACGGCGCCGTTTTTGATGAAAACGGCGATTTTGACGATTGTGTTGCCCTCGTTTTCAAAGCTCCCCATTCTTATACAGGCGAGCAGACCGTTGAGTTTTCGTGCCATGGCGGCAAAGCTGTCATGCTTCGCCTGCTCAGAGCGCTCTATGCAGCCGGAGCTGTTCCGGCGCAGCCCGGCGAATTTACAAAGCTCGCTTTCCTGAACGGCAAGCTTTCGCTCACACAGGCAGAGGCGGTCATGGATGTCATCAGTGCGTCCGGTGCGCTTGCGCTCAAAAATGCAAACGATGTTAAAAACGGCGGATTGTATAAAAAAATAACCGAAATAAAAGAAAAGCTCGTCCATGCCAATGCAGGGCTTTGCGTGTATATCGATTTTCCCGAAGAAGGCGAAGTCGATGAAGATGTCAGCGAACCGAAAGCACTGCTTTTAAAAGCGAGATGTGAACTTCAGTCGCTTATTGATAACTACCGCTCCTATGCCGCCGTGCGCGACGGGATCGACTGCGTTATCGCAGGCAAGCCGAATGTCGGCAAATCGACATTGATGAACCTTCTTTCGGATTTCGAGCGTTCAATAGTCACCGATATTGCCGGAACAACGCGCGATGTCATCGAGCAGACCGTCGAGATGGACGGTCTGACTCTCCGCCTGTCCGACACTGCGGGACTCAGAGAAACAGCGGACGGTGTTGAAAAACTCGGCGTGCAGATAGCAAGAAAACGCATTGAAAATGCGTCGCTCGTACTTGCTGTGTTCGACTGTACATCCCCACCGGACGATGAGGATAAGGACCTTATAAAAAGTATCGGTCAGACGCCGTATATAGTCGTTGCCAATAAGACCGATCTTAAATCGGAATATGAAAATGACTATTCATCGCTCGGCGATACTGTGTTTATTAGTGCAAAAAGCGGCGAAGGCAGACAGGAGCTTTGCTCGATGATAATGCAAAAATGCGGCATTCATTCGTCGGGCGATACATTGTCGCTCGCAAACGAGCGGCAGAAAGCGGCAGCCGCCGCGGCAAGGGACTTCATAAACGACGCGATAGAAGCTATAAACGCAGGCGTCACGCTTGACGCTGTGACAGTGCTTGTCGATTCCGCTATAGAAAAGCTGTGCGAGCTTTCCGGTGAGAATGTTTCCGAATCGGTCGTCGGAGAAATATTCTCAAGCTTTTGTGTCGGAAAATAAACCTGCGAGCCGTATAATGCGTAAACAAAATACTTAATAATCCGATCGTTTCAAAAAGCGATCTGTCAAAGGTTTTATAAAGGAGTAAGGAAATGAGAGACAAGATTTCGCTTATCGTACCGTGTTTCAACGAGCAGGAGGTTCTGCCGATCTTTTATGAAGAGACGGTCAAGGTCATCGACACGATGGACGCTGATTTTGAATTTATTTTTGTGGACGACGGCTCAAAGGACAATACTATTTTAATAATGCGTGAGCTGGCGGAACGCGACAACAGGGTAACATATATTTCGTTCTCTCGCAATTTCGGCAAGGAAGCCGCAATGTATGCAGGGCTCGAAAAATCAACAGGCGACTGGTGTATCGTCATGGATTCGGATATGCAGGATCCGCCGTCGCTCATTCCGCAGATGTATCATGCAGTTTGTCATGAGGGCTATGATTCCGTTGCGACCTGCCGCGAAACAAGAGCCGGCGAGCCGCCTGTGAGATCGTTCTTTGCAAGAATGTTTTATCGGATCATCAATCGTATTTCCGATTCGGATATTAAAGACGGTGCAAGAGACTTCCGCATAATGTCGCGCCAAATGGTCAACAGTATTCTCAGCATGGGCGAGTATAACCGCTTTTCAAAAGGCATTTTCGGCTGGGTTGGATTCAAGACTAAATGGCTGCCTTATGAAAATGTCGAGCGCGCGGCAGGCAAAACCAAATGGTCGTTTTGGAAGCTGTTCAAGTATTCGCTCGACGGTATCGTAAACTTTTCGTCTGTGCCGCTGTACATTTCGTCGTGGGTGGGCATTTTGTTCTGCGTTATCGCGCTGTTCACAACGATATTCTTCTTTGTCCGCCGCCTTGCTTTCGGCGATCCCGTAACAGGCTGGGCTTCCACCGCCTGTATCATCACATTCATCGGCGGCGTTCAGCTTTTCTGTATCGGCGTGCTCGGTCAGTATATGGCGAGAATGTACCTCGAAACCAAAGACCGCCCGAAATACATAGTCAGAGAAACCAATCGTAAAGACGATAAAAAGTAAAAATGAAAAGCTTTTTTTCAAGACTTTATTCTTATCTTTCGGATAAATCGAACGCCTTGTATATCGAAAATATCATAGCGTCGGTGGTCTGCGGCTTTTTGCTTGCAACACTCATAGGAATCGCAACCAATAAGGCAGTCTACACCGATCTTTCATTCGTCGGCAATTCGAGTATTCTGTTTTTTGCAGCGGTGACGATCGTTTTTGCAGCGATACTTTTGCTGGCAAGCGTGTTCTTGAAAAGCGACCGTGCGATCGTTCTCACGCTTCTTGTACTTTCAATGCTGTTTGGTATTGCGGTCTGCTTCGGTAATATCGACAACATCTGGCTCGGTGCAGGCATCGCAACAGGCGCGCTTATCGTGTCTGTCTGGGCGGCGGGAAAATCGCTCAGCTCGCTTTGCAATGTATTATCAAATCGCAGGATCGTGTTTATCTGCGTGTGCGTGCTGTTTGCGGTGTTCAGCGTTGTAATGTCGCTTGCTTGCATTTGGCGCTATCGCAGCTTCACGGCTCATGCGTTCGACCTCGGAATTTTCGCGCAGATGTTTGAGTATATGAAAACAACGTGGCTGCCGTATTCGACCTGCGAGCGGAATAATCTCATTTCGCATTTTGCTGTGCATTTTTCGCCGTTTTTCTATCTTTTGCTGCCGGGATACTTCATCTTTCCGTCGGTCGAGTATCTCCTTTGCGCGCAGGCAGTCGGCGTTGCGCTCGGCGTGTTCGCGGTGCTCGGCATAGCAAAGACGCTCGGCTTTTCAGGAAAAGTATCGTTTTGCCTGTGCGTTATCTACACATTCTACCCCTCTATGTCAATAGGAACGCTTTTCGATTTCCATGAAAATAAGTTCCTTTCAGTCTGTATTCTTTTCACGATCTATTTCCTTTTAAAACGGCGGTTTGTCGGCTTTTATATTTGTGCGCTCGCACTCTGCTCGATAAAGGAAGATTCCGCAATATATCTTTTTGCAATAGCGTTGTTTATGCTGTTGTCGCAGAAGCTGTTTAAGCACGGCGCAATAACGCTCGTCGCGTCGCTCTTATATTTCGTTTTCGCACTTGAAATGGTCAAGGCGTTCGGCGGCTCGGGCAGTGAATTTGCCTATCGCTATGAAGGTTTTGATCTCGGCGGCGGATCGTCGGTCATGAGCATTATAAAAACCGTTATGCTGGATTTCGGCTATGCAGTGTCGCAGATCTTCCAAAAGGAGAAGATCGAATTTATCCTTTGGATGTTTTTGCCCGTTATGTTTGCGCCGTTTATGTCAAAACGCATTTCCTATCTTTCGCTCATCACTCCGATGCTGATAGTAAACCTGCTTTCATCGTGGCACTATCAGTATGACTACGGCTATCAGTACACCTACGGCACGGGAGCACTGATAATCGTCTGCGCGATGCTCGCGTTGAAAGATATGTCGTCTCGGCTTCGCAGAACAGTTGTCACCGCCGGTGTCATCGTGTCGATATCATTGACAGTGCCGCTCGTGGCCGATCGCGCCTCTGGCTATTTCAATAAATACTATTCAAACAAAGAGCAGTTTGAAAGTGATGCGGAGTTTTTAAGAAACGCAATGCCGAATGACGCATTCATCGTGGCGGACGGTTATTTGATCCCGATCATGTATAAATATAAAAATCTGTATACAGATCCGTATCTCGCCGCGAAAGACGGTATGGTCGATTACTATGTTTTGAACTGCGAAAGCGAAAGTGCCGAAGATATCGATACCGATAAGTTCAGGCTTTTCGCTCAGCAGAATGAAATCGTAATATATCAAAAGATCAGTGCAAAGGAGGGAGAATAAATGATTGAATACAGATATGACACACAGCTTCTCATTGAGGGCGAAGACCTTGACGAAGATGTGATAAACGATTATTTTCTGGATAACTTCAAGGGCGATTGTCTGCTTGTTGCCGGAGATGATGAGCTTATCAAGATCCACTATCACACAAACGAACCGTGGAAAGTGCTTGAATATTGCTCAACACTCGGCGAGATATTCAAGATAATCATTGAGGATATGGATCGTCAGTCGAGAGGACTCGAAGGCTGATCGAAATTAAAAGCGGAGAGGAACACCTCTCCGCTTTTGCTTACAGCGCGCTGAACATTTCCGAGTCTTTTTTGCAGCCTTAAATAAATTATATTTTCAATAAAAAACAAACGGTCGGAAAACTTTCAATTCCAACCGTTTGTTTAATGATTCCCGCGTTATTGAAAGCTGTGAATCAGTTGTTCACAACCGTAACATTTACTGCGCGAAGCTTTGAGCTGTTCTTCGGGTCTGTCTCAACATCATAAGTGACCTTCTGACCCTCGGAAAGAGTCTTAAATCCGTCAGCCGCGATCGATGAGAAATGCACGAAGATATCGTCGCCGCCGTCGTCGTTAGCGATGAAGCCGTATCCTTTCTCGGCGTTGAACAATTTTACTGTACCGTTGTTCATGATGTGCCTCCTGTTAGTTATTTGCATCCATAAATTTTTGCATCCATAAAAAGAAAAATCATATGGGGGAACACCGGCTAACGGTCAGCCCCCATATGAAGCAGAGCAATTTTTCCTGAATACATCGTAAAATATTGTACCATATATTTTCTGTATTGTCAAGGAAACTTAAATTAAATACTGCATAAAAATCTCGAAAAATAATTGTTCAATGTGATGAATAAGCCACCAAACCAAAACATTTTATGATTATAACTTACAATCATCTGCTCGCAGCATGCAATGCTTTTTCAAGCTCACAGCCGGAAACTAAAATCGAGATCTCATCAAAATCGGTGGTAACGGTAAGCACTTCAACACCCTCATCCGCCAGCATATCGAAAAATCTGCCGCAGACAAAGTGCCTATCAGCCATAGTGCTGTCCTTGACCGAGATCTTGCAGTTGCCCGCAGAAAACGAACACTGCATATCCTTATGCCGTTCGCTGAGCCTGCCAAGCACCGCCAAAACAGCGGAAAGATCATCGTCGTCAACAGTGAATGCAAGCTGAGCGTCGGCAGAATAATTTGTCGGACGGCTTATCATATCCACCGAAATCCCGCACTTTCCGAGCGCGCAGAACAGCTCGGCTAAAAACGCCGTACCTGTCGGAATGTGCGCTAAATTAACAAGTGTCACTTCCTCTTTTGTAAACACGGAGTCAAACATAAAAACACCATGCCTTTTGAAGCCGATATATTTAATGCGGCTTTATTTTGAGGATACAAGGTCGGACATATTGTAAAGACCGGCTTTTTTGCCGCACATAAACATCGCGGCGTTAACAGCACCAACAGCGAAGATCTCTTTCGAGCGAGCCGAGTGCGAAAGCTTTATGATCTCGTCTCTTCCCGCAAAAATGATCTCGTGTTCGCCGACGATCGTGCCTCCGCGGATCGCGTGCATACCGATCTCGTGCTTATCGCGCTTTCTGCGTTTCGAGTGACGGTCAAATTCATAATAATAGTCGCCGTCGGTCGCGCTCATGACAGCGTCGCCGAGCATCATCGCAGTGCCCGATGGCGCGTCAAGCTTCTGATTGTGATGCGCTTCGACTATTTCAATGTCGAAATCGGGGGAGAGAACTGCCGCCGCCGTCTTTGCAAGCTCAGCAAGCAGATTCACACCGATCGACATATTGTATGTGAAAAACACCGGTATCTTCTTAGAAGCGGCGTTTATCATATCAATATCTTCTTTGCCGTAGCCCGTGGTCGCCAGAACAACGGGAACACCGTGCTTTTCAGCATAGCCGAGAATATCGCAAAGCGCGCTCGGATGCGAAAAATCAATTATAACATCGGGACTTGACCCAACATCGTTGATATTTTCATAAACAGGAAACACAGCCTCTGTTTTAACCTTGTCAACACCGGCAGCGATCTCACAATCGTGCCGCTCGCTGACGCAGTCTGCAATGACTCTTCCCATTTTACCGCCTGCGCCGATCAGCAATATCTTTTCCAAATCCTTAAATCCTTTCGGTATATATTATTTCACAAGGGAGTATTTTGACATTATATTTTTGAGCTTTTCAGTCTGCTCGGGTAGCATATCGCAAAGCGGAAGTCTGCATTTGCCCACAGGAATACCCATAAGTATCATCGCCTGCTTAACAGGTATCGGATTAACATCCATAAACAAAGCGTTGATAAGCTCAAGATATTCGATCTGAAGCTTAAGGCTTTTTTCAACATTGCCTTTTAAGTACTCCGCAGCAATATCATGCGTGGTTTTCGGCAGAATGTTCGATAAAACCGAGATAACGCCTTTGCCGCCGAGCGACATGACCGGCACGATCTGATCATCGTTTCCGGAATAAATATCGAGCTCGTCGCCGCAGAGCTGACGAATTTTTGCAACAGCCGAAATATCACCGCTCGCTTCCTTTGTCGCAACGATATTCGGGTGCTTTGAAAGCTCAAGATATGTCTCCGGCTTAATGCAGCAGCCTGTGCGCGAGGGAACATTATAGGTGATTATCGGGATATTAACACGGTCGGCAACATAGTTGAAATGTGCAACAAGACCGTGCTGAGATGTTTTGTTATAGTAGGGAGTGACCATCAGCAGAGCATCAGCACCGCACTTTTCGGCGTGCTCGGAGAGCTCCGCCGCAACAGCAGTCTCATTGCTGCCGGTGCCTGCGATAACCGGTATCCTGTGAGCAACCTTTTTAACAGTGTACTCAAGGACTTCCATGTGTTCTTCGCTTGTCATAGTAGCCGATTCTCCGGTGGTTCCGCAGGAAATAATAGCGTCGGTGCTGTTTTCTATCTGGAAATCGATGAGCTGACCGAGCAGATCATAATTTATCGATCCGTCGTCGTTCATCGGTGTCACAAGCGCAACTCCGGCGCCGGTGAATACTGTTTTTTTCATAATTATCACCGTTTTCTGAAAAAAGTATTAGTGTGTTTATCAGTCCATATATCCCTGAGCGCAAAGCAGTTCGGCCATCAGAACAGCGCCGCCTGCCGCACCTCTCAGTGTGTTGTGTGAAAGGCAGACAAATTTATAATCAAACTGAGTGTCCTCTCTGAGTCTGCCGACGGAAACAGCCATGCCGTTTTCGTTTTCGCGGTTGATTTTGATCTGCGGCATATTATCCTCGTCATAGTAATAAAGGAAATGCTTCGGAGCGCTCGGAAGCTCAAGCTTTTGCGGCAGAGAAGAGTATTCACGCCATATCTTGATAGCCTCTTCCTTTGTGGGCTTTTTGCCTTCTTCAAATCTTACAAAAACAGCACCCAAATGACCGTCCGACACAGGAACACGAATGCACTGAGCTGTAAAATTCGGAGCGGTAGCGGGCACGATCTCATCACCCTCAACCTTACCCCAAAGCTTGAGCGGCTCTTTTTCGGACTTCTCCTCTTCGCCGCCGATGTAAGGGATAACATTGTCGATCATCTCAGGCCATGTCTCAAAAGTCTTGCCTGCACCGGAGATCGCCTGATAAGTGCAGACCAAAACATCTTTAACCGTGTAGCCTGCCTTGTCGAGCGGATAAAGAGCCGGAACATAAGACTGCAAAGAGCAGTTCGACTTGACCGAGATAAAACCGCGCTTTGTGCCGAGACGTTTTCTCTGAGCCTCGATGATCTTTGTGTGATCGTGGTTGAGTTCAGGCACAATCATCGGAACATCGGGAGTGAAGCGGTTAGCCGAGTTGTTTGAAACAACAGGGCATTCAGCCTTGGCATAAGCCTCTTCAAGAGCCTTTATTTCATCTTTCTTCATGTCCACCGCGCAGAAAACAAAGTCCACAGCGGCTGCAATTTCTTTAATATCAGCGGTGGCGTCGAGCAGGACCATATCTTCCATAGCCTTCGGAATAGGCTTTTTCATAGCCCAGCGGGCACTGACAGCATCTTTATAAGTCTTGCCTTTAGAGCGGGGGGATGCCGCAAGGACCTTGACATTAAACCACGGATGATCCTCAAGCAGAGTAGCAAATCTCTGACCGACCATACCCGTAGCACCGATTATGCCTACATTGTATTTTTTCATAACAAACTCCTTCGTTCAAATAAAATTTCTAAAAAATTAAAAAACCGGTTGATTACCGGCTATCTTTACAATATAATAAATATATTGTGATAGCACTCCATCAATAGCTTGATGACAGTCGCACGGATATTTTCCGAACGCCCAAAACAGAACGCAGACATACAGCCCTGCCTTTCGGCGGCTTCGCCTTTCCCATAAACATCATACGATCATGTCTGTGATCTGTGCATACGGTAGTTATCTTGCCGCGCCTCTATCATTATTATTAACTTTCAAATGATATTTTAGCACAAAACGAGGGGATTGTCAACATGAATAAAAGCGATTTTAATTTTTATCTGCCCGATAGCCTGATAGCGCAGCACCCTGCCGAAAAGCGCGAAAACTCAAGGCTTTTGGTGCTTTCAAAAGAAACCGGAGCTATCGATCATCGCAGATTTTATGACATTATCGAATATTTACATAGCGGCGATTGCCTTATCCTCAACGACACAAAGGTCATCCCCGCAAGGATCTACGGAACACGCCGCGACACCGGAGCAAAAGTCGAGTTTCTTCTGCTTAAAGATTTATCAAACGGCAGATGGGAGGCTTTAGCCGGACCGGGTAAAAAGGCAAGGGAAGGACATGAATTTGATTTTTCGGGGGAGATGAGCGGTGTTGTTGAGAAAGTCCTCGACAACGGCGACCGTGTTATCAAATTCGATTACACAGGCAGCTTTTATGAAGTGCTCGACCGTATCGGTCACACCCCCCTGCCACATTATATTCACGAAGAGCTGAAGGATTCATCAAGATATCAGACCGTCTATGCAAAATATGAAGGCTCGGCGGCGGCTCCCACCGCAGGCTTGCATTTCACAAAGGAACTGCTAAAGAGAATAAACGAAAAGGGTATCGATATCGGCTATGTGACGCTGCATGTCGGAATAGGCACATTCCGTCCTGTCAAAGAGGAAAAGATCGAGGATCACAAAATGCATACCGAGCATTACCGTATGCCGAAAGAGACCGCTGAGCTGATAAAAAGAACAAAGGCACGCGGCGGCAGAGTTATCTGCGTCGGTACAACATCGTGCCGTACTGTCGAGACTGTCGCATCAACCGGAGGTATCCGCGAGTGTGATGGTGACACCTCGATATTCATCTATCCCGGCTATGAATTTAAATGCCTCGACGCACTCATCACAAACTTTCATCTGCCCGAAAGCACACTTATAATGCTTGTGAGCGCACTTGCAGGCAGAGAAAATGTGCTGAATGCATATAATATCGCCGTTGAAAAAGAATACAGATTTTTCAGCTTCGGCGATGCTATGTTCATAAAGTAGGTATCAAAAAAGACCGCTGCCAAATCAAAAGGCAGCGGTCTTTTGCTTTTTATTTTGCAAAAATGTATCTTTCGCCGGGCTTGAAGATGTGAAATCCCACATTTGAATCAAACGCATATTCGGTGAACTGAGCGGCGCTGATCCGATTGCAGTCGTAAAGATCGAAATGCAGCGGCACAAGAAGCTGAGCACCGATACTCTCCGCGAGAATAACAGCTTCTCTCGAATCCATATTTCCTACAATGTCGCAGACATTCAGACGATAGTAGTCTCTGCCGTTGACGGGGAGCAGAGCAATGTCGGCGTGTCCGATCTTTTCCGAAAGCCCGTCGTAAATACAGCAGTCGCCCGCGTGATACAGCGAAATATCACCAAGCTGTAAACGATAGCCGACCTCACAGCAGTCGCCGTTTTCATCATAGTTTATCTGTTCGTGCGCAGAGGGGATCACTTTCGCGCTGATTTCGCCGAGCTCAATGACATCTCCGTCTCTCGCCGCGATAATGTCGCACTCGGGCACACCGTAGGAAGCGACCTGCATTGCGATCGGTGCGGGAACAATGTATTTTGCTTTGCCGTTCACCGAAGCGACAGCCGAAAGCGTGTCGGGATCGGCATGATCGTAATGACCGTGCGAGCAGAAAACATAATCCACAAAGTCGAGTTCTTTAGGGTCGATCGGAGCAGGGTAAGCGGCTGATTTATTCTTTTGCCGTGATATAATTCAGAAGCGTATATCGCTGCTTCTGTGTGCCGATTGCAGACGATATAAATTCATAAAAATGATCTCCGTCCCGATTGGGGCGGAGATCGTCGCTTATATGAGTGTGATTACATAAACGGTTTTGTGTTATTTCATACCGTTCTCATAGGACTCGATCATCTTCTTGACCATCTGTCCGCCGACCGAACCTGCCTGACGCGAGGTGAGTTCACCGTTGTAGCCGTTCTTAAGGTTAACGCCTACTTCGCTTGCGGCTTCCATCTTGAACTTATCAAGTGCTTCTCTTGCCTGCGGTACCAAAGACTGCTTTGCCATTTCGTATTCACTCCTTTTCAAGTTTGTTTTTTGCGTTTGCAATAGTATTGTTGCTTTTAATCCGAAGAATATTTGTGAAAATATTTGTGCGCTCTTTTTTCATTTTTTTTGAAAAAGTGTGAGCTGCAAAAAACAAGAGGTTCAAAATTCTTTACAAACCGTTTGTTATGTGATAAAATGATAAACAGTGCATTATGCGCAAAGGGAAGGGAGAACAAAAATGACCTTAGTTGAAAAAATAAAGCATGGGCTCAAACCCGATAAAGGCTCGCTGAAACGCGGATTTAGCCATTCGTGGTATTATTTGATAGCTGCTTTATTACCTGTCGCGGTAGTTCTTACAATGTATAAAGCTCTCGGGATCTATCCGTTTGGAAATAATTCAATACTCAATATGGACCTTTGGGCGCAGTATTTCCCGATGCTCTCCGAACAATCGAGAAGCGGATTTTTCTCCGGCTTTTCGTGGACAGGTGGCCTTGGCTTCAATTCTTACGCCCAGTCTGCCTACTATTGCAATAACCTTACCAATCTGCTCTATAAGCCGTTTGAGGGGTTCGGATTGATAAATGCGATAGACTATGTTGCAGTGCTTCGCTTTGCACTTGCAGGACTCACCTGTGCAATATACTTCAAATATCATTTCAAAAAGCGTTCCGTGCTTTTGTCTGTCGGCGCTTGTGCCTATGCGCTCTGCTCGTATTGCATTGCGTTCATCTCGCAGGTTATGTGGATCGACTCTGTCATCTACTTCCCGCTGATCGTGCTCGGCATCGAAAAACTGATAAACGAACGCCGCCCGCTCATGTATTGCATATCGCTTGCTCTCGCGCTCTGGTCGAATTTCTATATCGGCTTTTGTATCTGCATTTTCAGCGCGCTCTACTTTGTCGCAAAGATGATCGACCGCCCGTTTGACCGCAATTTCAAAAAGGGCTGGCTTTATCCGTTCCTCACATTCAGCGCGTTTTCAATACTCGCCGCAGGAATCTGCGCGTTTACCATCCTGCCGACTTACGACGCCGTAAGCCAAACCGTTTCGTCATCGGCAGGATTTCCAGAGGAGATCAAATCGTATCACACGATGGCGGAGTATATCTATGCGCTGTTCCCGAGCGCAAAGCTCTCGTTTGAATACGGCGTCCCGAATGTCAACACAGGCGCGTTTGTCTTTATCCTGCTCCCGATATTCTTCTTAAACCGCGAAGTGCCGTTTAAGAAAAAGCTTGTTTTCGGCGCATTTCTCCTTTTCCTCTATTTCTCAATGAATGTCAATGTGCTCGACTTTATCTGGCACGGTTTCCATTTCCCGAATCAGCTTCCCGGCAGATGGACATTTATGCTCTCGTTCCTGCTTGTGCTGCTGTCGCTTGAGGGGCTTAATAAAAGAGAGGGTATTCGCATAAGAAGCGTTGTCGTTTCATATATTGCGGCTATCGCAATGATAAACTTTGCGAAATACGCCCTCACCGATGATCAGCTCGCAGAGGACGATGTCAGATCCGCATTCACAAAGCTTATAATTTTAAGCACAGTCTATGCCGTAATGCTGATTGCAATGCGCCTTTTCGATAATAAAGACCTTATCGGCAAAGCAATCGGCAGGTTTATGAAGCGCGACATATCCGACGCTTCTAAAAAACGCCTCAGCACAACTGCGGTGTCGATTGTTTGCTGCTTGCTTTCGGCTGTTATCTTCTTCGATATCGGATCAAACGCCGTTAATGCCGGCGCCGACGGTATCAAAGTCAGCGATGCAAAAGGCTATGCTTCCGTTATCGATACTATAGCGCCCTATGTCGATCAGTATAATTCCGATGAAACCGATTTCTACCGTATGGAAGCCAATTCGGGCTGGACATTTGATCCGGGCCAGCTTTGGGGCTATAAGGGAGTCGGCATTTATTCGTCGGTATTAAGTGCAAATAGCTTTAAACTGCTCGCAGGCCTCGGCCACGGCGTTTATGCCACAAATATCAGCATTGTTGCCAACAACTATTCTCCCGTGCTCAACAGCATTTTTGCTGTGAGATATATTCTCGACCGTGACCGCTCATATTCTGCAGCAGGCATGGAACGAACCGCTCAGTACGAGACCTGCGATGTCTATGAGAATAAATACACTCTGCCGATCGCTTTCAAAGTGTCTGAAAATGTGCTCAACTGGCAGCCGGACGAAAACGGCAGAGCAAGAGCGATCGACGCTCAAAACGATCTGCTGAGCGCACTTTGCGGCGGAGAAACAGGAGTGTTCGATAAGATAGGTAAATCAGGCGAACAGCCCATAGCCGGCGGCACGGAGTACACCTATACCGTTCCGACCGACGGATATGTGTTCCTGCAGCACAATCAAAATACAGGAAAACTCAGTGTGACCGCGCAGGGCGGCTCGCCTTATGACGTTTCGCTCGGCTATGAACGCTTTAAGTCGCTCGGCAAGTTTACCGCCGGCGATACGATCACTCTCACTGTCACCGAGGCTGACGCTGCTCAGAGCGGTATCGAGCTTTACACATTCAACGAGAAAAGCTTTGCGAATGTTTATGAACGCTTAAACCGCAACGGAATGAAAGTCGATTATGTCAGCAACTCCAAAGTTGAAGGCACTATCGATGCAGGCGAAGGCGGCGTTATCTTCACCTCTATCCCGAATGACGGCGGCTGGACAGTCAAGTGCGACGGCGAGAAGATCGAAACTCTCGATGTCGGCGGACTTATCGGCTTGCGCCTGTCCGCAGGAACACATGAGCTGAAATTCAGTTATACTGTTCCGGGCTTGCTCACAGGCGGCGCGCTTTCGGTCATCTGCCTTGCAGCACTTGTGCTTTTGATGATACTGCGTTCAAAGCTCAGCGGTGTTCAAAAGGAAAATAAAGCAGCCGCCGATGTTTCCGATGAAACTGTTTCCGAAGAAGCAGCAGCTGTGTCTGTTTCGATCTGTGAAACAGGCAATGAAAGCATATCTGAAATAAACGAAGAATAATTTCAAACGACCTTGGTTTTGTAAAACCGAGGTCGTTTTCATGCAGTCGTGTGTCGAATTTAGTAAAAAATCAGCAATATTTTTGTATATTTTAATAAATTTGATTTTTTTCGCAAAATCACTTTAAACATAACTCGATTTATGTTAAAATAGATTATGCAAAACACAATAGGAGGTCAATTCTCGATGTCAAACAACGGTTCTGCTCACACGCCTCACGGCGACCTTGCGATCATTCCGATGAAAGGCTGCGAGAAGTTTGCCGACATGGTAAACTATTATCTCACAAGTTCGCGCGGAATGCCCAGCGACCACAGTTACATCATCAAACCCGATCTTATCCGCTTCGGCACAGGCGAGGCAAAGGCTGTTCTTAATCACACAGCAAGAGGTATCGACGCATATATCATCTGCGACTGCTTCAACTACGGTGTGACATATAAGATGTACGGCATGGAAGTCCCTTATAGCCCGGATGATCATTTTCAGGATCTCAAGCGCGTTATCGCCGCAATGGGCGGCAAAGCAAGCCGTATCACTGTTATAATGCCTATGCTTTATGAGGGCAGACAGCACCGCAGAACAGCGAGAGAGTCGATGGATTGCGCTATGGCTCTTCAGGAGCTGACATATATGGGCGTTAAGAACATCATCACATTCGACGCTCATGATCCGAGAGTGCAGAATGCTATCCCG
>CAVGWP010000015.1:23808-25856 GCA_963633095.1 bacterium
GTTTTGATAATGTTCAGGCAACTTATCAGATGATCAAGGCTCTTAAAAAGGCAGTTCCGGATATCGAGTTTGACCGTGAAAAAGCAATGATGATCTCACCTGACGAAGGCGGTATGTCGAGAGCACTTTATTATTCTTCGGTACTCGGTCTTAATCTCGGTATGTTCTATAAACGCCGCGATTATTCTGTTGTTATCGACGGTAAAAACCCGATCCTCGCGCATGAGTTCCTCGGCGATTCCGTTGAGGGCAAGGATATGATCGTTGTCGATGATATGATCGCTTCCGGCGGTTCAATGTTTGATGTTGCGGCTCAGCTTAAATCCCGCGGCGCAGGCAGAATCTTTATCTTCTCAACATTCGGTCTGTTTGTCAACGGATTTGCGAAGTTCGATGAATACTATGAAAAGGGTATCATCGATAAGATCTTCACAACTAACCTTATCTACAGCCCGCCCGGACTTGAAGAGAAGGAATGGTATTGCAATGTAAATATGTCGAAGTATGTCGCGCTGCTTGTCGATACTCTCAATCTCGATAATTCTATCAGCAAGCTGCTCGATCCGGTTGACCGTATCAACCGCCTGCTCGGCAAACAGCTCACATTCTGATAATATTAAAGCTCCCCCGCATTTTAAAATGCAGGGGAGCTTTTTATCTTCAGATCGTATCGATAAATCTCATAAAAGCGGCTTTGCCGTTGTCATTGCGTTTGAAAACGCCGGCGTGTTCGAGCACCTGTCTGAACACCTGACCGATCTCATATTGCAGTATTTCTTCGACATTTTCGGAAGTAATGCTGCCGTAATTCTTTTTAAAACCGTCCACCCAGTCGGCGTGCTTTTCAAGAATGCTGTTTGAGCGAATATCCTTGCCGCTCACAATGTATTCTTCAAGCTCAGCCATTTCAGCCTTAAGTCTTGACGGCAGAACAGCAAGACCCATCACCTCGATAAGACCGATGTTTTCTTTCTTGATATGATGCAGCTGCGCGTGCGGATGAAATACTCCGAGCGGATGTTCCTTTGTTGTGATGTTGTTTCGCAAAACAAGATCGAGCTCAAACTTTCCGTCTCTCATTCGCGCGATGGGAGTAATAGTGTTGTGCGGCACACCGTCTGTCTGAGCAAAAACAAACGCGCTCTCATCAGTATAGCTACGCCAGTTACCCAGTATACGGTCGGCAAGATCAACAAGACTTTCTCTGTCGCTGTCGGTAAGACGGATTACTGACATCGGCCATTTAACTATTCCGCATTTCACATTTTCATAGCCCGAAACAGAGAACTCATGCTCGATCGGAGCCTTCGCCATAGCAAACTCATAATGACCGCCCTGGAAATGCTCGTGACTGAGTATCGAGCCGCCGACTATAGGAAGATCGGCGTTAGAGCCGACAAAATAATGAGGAAATGCCGAAACAAAATCGAGCAGCTTGTTGAAAGCCGAGCGATCGATCTTCATCGGCGTATGCTTGCCGTTGAAAACAATGCAGTGCTCATTATAGTAAACATACGGCGAATACTGCATAAACCAAGCTGAATTATCAACCGTTATCGGGATAACACGGTGATTCTGACGGGCAGGGTGATTCAGTCTGCCTGCGTATCCAACATTCTCAATGCAAAGCTGACATTTCGGATAACCGCTCTGTTTTGCCTTTCCTGCCGCAGCAATAGCCTTTGGATCTTTCTCAGGCTTTGAAAGATTTATTGTAATATCAAGCTTTCCGTATTCGGTGTCCGCAGTCCATTTAAGATCCTTTTTAATGCGGTATCTTCTTATGTAGTCGGTGTTTTGCGAAAAATCATAATACCAATCGGTCGCTTCTTTGGGCGATCTTGAATATTTCTCATTAAAAACCGCAATAATGTCAGATGGCGGCGGTGTCAATGCACCCATCAGCTTTGTGTCGAAAAGATCGCGCTGTGCAGGCGAGTCCGCTTCAATAAGCCCGAGCGCTTCCGCTTCGTTTAAAAGCGAATTGAGAATATCCTCAAGCTCACGGTCTTCAAAATCCCCGCATTCTTCAAAATCATCAATTTTAA
>CAVGWP010000016.1:0-22866 GCA_963633095.1 bacterium
ATCAGCTTCATATCTGTGATAGCTTCATCCGCCTTATTGGTGGTTTTATAGCCGATATAGACAGCGCGCTTTGTTGAGATAACATCGTCCGCGCCGTCGTTCAGATTGTAGTCGAGTACCTCGTACTCATTGTCGGTGAGCCACTTTTTGGCTTCATCGGCGGTGTTTCCGTAGCTTATTATCATTTCCTTGACATAAGTCTTTGATGAGCTTGCTGCGAGTGCGCTTGTGCAGGTCGTGACGGCTATCGCCAGAACCAGCACAAGGCTTATAATAGTATTAAACGGTTTCTTAAACATTTTCAGATTCTCCTTCTTTCTTTTTACCGGCTTTCTTTCCGACTGCTCTGCCCACAAAGAACACTGCTACAAGTGCAGCTGCTCCGGCTGCACCTACCAGCACATATGTCGCATTTGAGAAAACGCTTGCGGCAAAGGCTGAGCTGTCGGTATTATAGAACATATATATTCCGTCCTTGCTGTCGGCATATGTATATCCCATCTTTTTGTTGGTCAGGTTTTGAGCGACGCTTTCTCCGAACATCGACAATGCCGTGCTGCTGTCGTTCGGCAGATTGCTGTTGGCTGTTTGAACAATGAAATCGGTAGTGACAGGGTTGCCCGCAGCCTTGTCGGTAGTCGTATAAAGTGCGACCCACTGTCTGCCTACATCACCGTTTAAGTCGCCGTAGTCGCCGAGCAACTTTGTCGCGTCTGTCACCATATTCTGCTCAACTCTATTGCATTTGACGGCTTTATAATACGTGTAGACCTTTTCGTTGTTTTCATCCTCACTTTGATCGACCATATTGGACGGAATAGGTGTGAATTTCGCATTGTAGTACTCTTTGATCTCGACGATCGTTCTCCAGAGCGAAACCGCCAAAAGTGCGATTACAATGCAAGTGCCGGCGATCTTTGCAAATGTCACAAAGTTAGCCAATCTGCTTGACGATTTGGAGGCACTCGCCGCCTCTTTATATTTTTCAACATAATCTGTGTAGGACTTCTCGTCCCTTGTCAACTTTTTAGTGAAATAATCTATATCATTCTGATCCAGTGCTTTTTTTGCCTTAGCAAGCTTATACTCGGTGTTTCCTACTGTTTTTTTCATAAATGCTTTAGTGCGTCGTATTTCCTCGGCATAAGCTGCATCCTTCGTTGCATACACTGACAGCTTAGGGCTTTTTGCCCAGGCGTAAATCGTTCCGGCTCCGACAACGACAAGCGAGCTCCATAAAGCAATGGTAGTTGCTGAAATCGGTGCACTCCAGCTATCGGACGCCTGCTTCCCCGACGATGCCTGAAGTCTGTAGGCTTCGCTTGTAAGTGCAACATCGCCGTCGAAAACCGAGCGGTCGATGCCGTTGTAAATCGAAATGTTTTTTATTTCGCCGTTTGAAATGATTTCGAAGTTTTGCATTGTTTCCTCGATTGCGCTGTCGTCATTGATGCCGAGCGCGATCAGCTGATATGTGGAAACAAAGTCGAGGCATGCTCTCTGACCTTCACTGAGGACGGAAACGAGCGGATAAAGCAAATACCTGTCTTCTCCCTGAATATCGTACTCGTCGCTGTAAATCAAATCGTAAAGCGAAACATCGTCGTTCATCATTCCTTTTAAGAGAATGATCTGACTTAATGCCGAATACCAGGTTGTATATGAAAAGTCATCATGTTCCTTTTGATAAGCCTCGATCTCCTCGTCCGTGCTCGCTAAGGTCAGACCTGTTGCTTCGTTTTTGGCGATAAGCTCCTTGTAGCTTTCAAAATTCGACGCAATTTTCTTAGCGTCGTCGTCATACTCTAATGCAAGCTGCTTTACAGCGTCGTTGACAGTGAGCTTCTTGCTCGTTTTAAGCTCATCGAGCAGCTCGTCGTATGTCTTCGCTGTTTCATATCTGAACACCCAAGTTGTATCACTGTTGTCCGCTGCTGTGGCAATTGTCTGCTCCATGGTGAGGATAGCGTCCGCATTGCCCTGCATAAGGATTGTCGTCATATCAGCGACCTTTGCTTTTTCCTCGTCGGACAAAGCGGCATATTCCTCATCGGTGTATTCCTCTCTTACTTTGTTAAGAAGGAGATCGCCGAGGTTCTGCTGTGTATCATCGTCATAAAGCATATTGAGAATATTATAAGCGGCAAGTGCGCGAGCCTGACCGGCTTTATAGTTTTTTCTGTATTCGGCGACGGCAACCTTGAAATTATTGAAAAACAGCTTGAGGCTTTCCTTCTGGTCGTTGAGCATCATCTGATAATCCTGGACGCTGTAGCCTCCGTTCATATTCATCAGTCTCAAATCGGTGATGGCTTCATCCGCCTTGTTGGTGGTTTTATAGCCGATATAGACAGCACGCTTTGTAGATAAAGTATTGTCTGCGCCGTCGTTCAGATTGTAGTCGAGTACCTCGTACTCATTGTCGGTGAGCCACTTTTTGGCTTCATCGGCGGTGTTTCCGTAGCTTATTATCATTTCCTTGACATAAGTCTTTGAGGAACTTGCCGCAAGTGCACTTGTGCAAGTCGTGACGGCTATCGCCAGAACCAAAATCACACTTATGCTTGCTTTGAGAATCTTTTTCAAAACTACCCCTCCAAAAATTATCAGTTTTGTTTGTTTATTCATCGGAATATGAAAACATTTTCCGAAAGCTGATGCATTATTTTTCCTTATTGTCCTTCTCGTTCGGCTTCTCATGTTTCTTCTTGAGCTGCCTTTTCTTTAAAACAATCACACAGGCGGCAATTAGAGCAATGCCTGCTAAAAGGCATACCATCGCCGCAATGCTTCCGCCGCTTATAGCCGATGCTGTCGAGGAATCACTGCTGCCGCCGTCTGTCGGTGTTTCGACAGCTTCCGTTTTCTCGATATTGTAAAATTCGTCCATCGCATTGTTGCTTGAAGCGGTCGTTGTGACAACTGTTTTCTGTGCCTGCTCTGCACTTGCATCGGCGGTTCCTTCATAAGAAGCATATATCTCCGATTTACCCGCCGAAACACAGCTGCAGCTTTCGGTGCTTGCCGCAAGAGCTTTATATTCATCGGAGGTTTTGGAAACCGATTTATCGGATGCTGCATACAGTCCCGCCCAATCACCGAGTTTAAAGCTTTGGTCGAAGGGCTTGTAATCCGAGATGTCGATCAAATACGCATTTGCCTGCTTATTTTTTTCAAAGCTCAGATTTTCTCCGCTGACAGTTATTTTGGTTATTGCATCCGCCTTGTCGGCAGTCCTTTTATATGCAATGTAGCAGACCTCGCTGTCGCTGTCGGATATATCGCAGTCAAGGTAGAAATCGCAGCCCTTCGACGCCGCAGAATTGATCGCCTGCGCCTTTGTGCTGCTCTTAACGATACACGCGTTTGAAATATAGCGCCTGATCTTGCCGACTCTGTAAACAAGAAGATAAAGCTCGCTGTTGTCTATACCGCTGTCAAGATTGGCAAGCGTTCCGTCGTTCATCAGAACAGGAGATGAGCCGTCGTTTCTCAACGGTACGACATCGTCTCTGTCGGTGAAGCCCGAAACAGTGTCGAGACGGGTTATCCCGCTGCCTGCCTTGCTGTCCTTCGTGTAGTAAAGATAAAGCGGCTTTCCGCTTGTTCCCGCGTTCAGACTGACAGAGGACACGGGACGAAAGGAGCAGCTGTTGTATGTAAGTGAAGCGGCGTATTCCGTCGAAATAATAAGAGCTGTGATCGCATCTGCGCCTTTTTTATATCCCAAGGTCACAGTTGAATCATTCTCGGAGGATAAATTCATTCCCTGAAACAAAACAGAATATCCCTTGTCCTCAAGCTGTGTTCGACTGTCCGCTCCGACCTCCAATGAGATCTCGGAAATACAACTCTCGCTTGCCGCAGATGCGGTTATGCAGCACCCGACGGCGAGAAAAGCCGAAAGGAGCAGGCAGATCATCCTCGATGACAGCCTTAGAAGTTTAATTTTACTCTTTCGCAATGTTCATCACCCAAATTCTGTATAGTCAGTCCTGCGTCTGCTTTTTTTCTTTTTTTCGTTTCAGCTTTATTAAGAGCTGTTTAAAGAAAAAGATATTCACAATTATGTAAACCGAGATCGGCAGGAGGTATCCTATATAGTTTGCAATAATCGAATCGGCCTCAACAAGAATATTGAAAACCGAATGGAACACCACCGACAAATTGAAGGTGCACAGTGTTCCGCACAGAAACAATTTTTTCTTTGTCTTTATATAGTAAATATAATTTGCCACAAGCATTGTACTGATACTGTGCATAAGTCCGGTGCTGAAGCCTCTTATTATCGCAAAAGCCAAATTGACTGTTTCTATGTGTTGGGTCAAAATGATAATGTTCTCAAGCATTGAAAATCCGACGCCTATCGCAAAAGCGACCGTTGTAACGGATTTTCGATCATCGGAAAACACGCGGGCGTAATATATGACCGGCAGCACCTTGACCAATTCCTCGGTTATCGGTGTGATATTAGTGGTAAAATACAGCATCGTACTGTCTGTAATTCGCAGAAGCAAACCATTCAGCTCACTGACAAACAGACATGTGAACATTCCCGTCAGGATCGACACGACCACTTTTCGTGACTTGCTCTCCATCGGAATGAGCATCATCGTCATAGGAACGGTCAAACAAATAAATAAAATATAGCTCATTGAGTCCATTTCTGTGCCTCCTTATTAAGAAACGGCAGAAATGCAATATACAAAACTCCCAGAGCCGCCTGAATAACGATCGGTGTCTGGTATCCGAAGCAATAACACCCTACCTCAACAATAGTGAATACTTCAACTATCAAGCTGATCAAATTGAACTTTCTTATCGATTGGATGATGCCGTTCTCAACATCCGGTACGATAAAATGCTTCATATTAAAGTAGCCGGCAAGTCCCGCAAAAACCGAAAGCACTATATACGAGATCCGAACCGAAACAGAAACTTGATTGGTGAACAGCACAACTATCGATAATGATATTTCGACCAACGGAATGATTGCGGAAATTAGCCGATGCTTTATAAGATTGTTGTTTTGTTCATCCACCAAAATATCAATAGCTCCGATATTCGGGAGGTACAGGAACAAAAAGAAGGCGGCGTATCCGAAAAGCCCCAGGTTAAATGTATCCGGCAGCTCTCCGTAGCACAGCAGCGTACTGGTGTAAAAGGCTCTCAAAAAAACCTGACACGCAATAGGAAAAATCATAAGCTTGAAATACAACGGCTGTTTTTTCTTATACAAAGCCGTCAGCCCGTAAGCTAATCCGATACAGGCGCAGACAAGCAAATATATATTGATGATTACTAATTTCAAATGATCTCCTCCCCGCTCGGCGCGCTTATTTTGTCACGCGCCGTTTACCTGACTTTAATTGGTGATTAATAATGCATAACTACGCAATATTATTATACATAAGAAGCACTTTCAAGTCAATGCTTTTATAGCCTGTGTTCATTCAAAAATTATATAAAATAATCTTCAGAAATCAGCTATAAATTGAGGAAATCAATGCAAAAAGCTTTGTTTTTGAGACTTTCGATGATCGATCATCTGTACAAAAAACCGCTTAATGCCGAGGATGAAAACCATTTGTACCGTTTTACATAGATTTATACGCTGAAATCGCTCCGACTGTTAGAGATTACAGCCGAAGCGATCAAATTTTTTTATTTCATAAGAGAAAAACGATATTCTGTTGTGGTTTTAAACGGCTCATTCGGCATTACATACTTAAACGGGAAGTTTTCGTGATGGACGGCATCCGGATAAAACTGAGTTTCAAGAGCAACACCGCGGCGATATGTAACAAGCGAGTCGCCTTTGCCGGGGTTGCCGCTCTTTTTGAGCCAGCCGCCGCAATAAACCTGCAGACCGGGCAGATCGGTATAGACCTCCATCCTTCTGCCGCTCTGTTCATCACAAAGCTCTGCCGCTTTTTCAAGCTTGCCGATCTCGGTGTTGCGAAGGCAATAGTTATTGTCATATCCGATACCGCCGATCAGCATACTGAAAGGCTCGTCGATCGTGTCGCCGATACGGCGGAGCGTTGTGAAATCCATCGGAGTGCCCTTGACATCGCTCAAAACGCCTGTCGGGAGCTGATCGGAATCGGTTTCGGTAAATTTATCGGCGTTGACAAAAAGCAGATGGTCTTCAATGGTCTTACCGCTGTCTGCCGAAAGATTGAAATAGCTGTGGTTTGTCGGGTTGGCGACTGTTTTTTTATCCGACAGGAAAGTATATTCGATCTTCAGCGCATTGTCGTCGGTGAAGGTATATTTAACGCTCAGCTTTAAATTGCCGGGAAAACCGTCCTGCATATCGGGGGAGTTTATTGTGAATGTAACGCTGTTGTCGGTCGTATCCTCGACATTCCAAAGGCTGAAGCTGAGTCTGCCGCCGCTGTGGAGAGAATGCTCGCCGTGGTTCTTCGGGGCATGATAGCAAACTCCGTCGATCTCAAAGGACGCACCTTTTATACGGTTGGCGTATCTTGCGACTGCAAGACCCTGAAAGCCGAGATCGGGATCTGTGTAGTTGTTCGGATTGTCAAATCCGAGGACAACATCGCCGAGCTTGCCCGACTTATCCGGCACATTTATCGAATGAATACCTGCGCCGAGAGTCATGACCTGCACGAAAGCGCCTGTGCTGTTTTTAATTGTGTAAAGCTCAACATAACCTTTTTTATCAAGGCTGCCGAAGATAGATTTAGAAATGCTCATTATTCTTTCCCCTTTCGGTTGATGATTTCAGTATAAATCAAATCCGCCGATTTTTCAATAGCAAATGCCCATTTTTTCGGCGTATGAGGTTTGCTCAAAGCAACGCACGGCGTCGGGTCTTGTTATTTGCGTTTAAATCTGGTATAATACTATGCGTGATCACCGAAAAGGAGACGGTTTTTTATGACGCATGAGAGTGTTTTGAAAATTCAGCACGAGCTGCCCGAAAACAGCGCACTGCTTGTTTCGAGCGTACCGAACAGATTTTATCTTTCGGGATTTGAATCGAGCGACGGATATGTTCTGATAACCGAAAAAAAGGCGTATTTTATTATTGATTTCCGCTATTTTGAAAAGGCAAAGCAGACAGTTTCGAGCTGCGAAGTGATCTTGGCGATCGATCCGATGAAGCAAATAGACGAGTTGTGCAGACAAAACGGCGTATCGAAAGTGTATATCGAAAGCGAGCGTATGCCGCTCGGTGCTTACAATAGGCTGTGCAGCAAAATCTCGCCCGAGGTTTCAAATTCCGATAAGTTCGATCGACTGATAGCTGATGAGCGTGCCGTTAAGACCAATAAGGAGATCGCACTGATAAAGCAGGCTCAGGCGATGACAGACGAGACCTTCTCCTACATTTTAGGGCGGATCGAAAAGGGCAGGAGCGAGCGCGATATTATGCTCGATATGGAGTTTTATATGCGGCGGCTCGGCTCTGAGGGCGTTTCATTTGATTTCATTGTGGTGTCGGGCAAGAATTCTTCCCTGCCGCACGGCGTCCCGACCGAAAAGCCGCTTCAGGACGGCGATTTTATCACAATGGATTTCGGTGCTGTTGTTGGCGGATACCGCTCGGATATGACGCGCACTGTCGCTCTCGGGAATGTATCGGACGAGCAGAGAGCGGTTTATGACACTGTATTGAAAGCGCAGACAGAATCGATAAAAGCGGTGAAAAGCGGAAAAAAATGCTGCGACATAGACGAAGTTGCGCGGGATATTATCTACAACAGCGGCTACAAAGGCTGCTTCGGTCACGCGCTCGGACACAGTGTCGGCATTGAGATACACGAAAGCCCGACATTCGGTCCGTCCTGCTCGGCTGTGCTTTGCCCCGGGATGGTGATAACCGTTGAGCCGGGAATATATATTGAAAACAAATTCGGAGTCAGAATTGAGGATATGGTCGTTGTGACCGATAACGGGTGCGAGGACATCACTAAAAGCGATCGCTCGCTTATTTGCCTGTGAGGTGCGGTATGGCAGATTGGGATCCAAAGCAGTATATGAAGTTTTCATCGGAGCGCACACAGCCGTCAAAGGACCTGATTCACAGGCTCGGAGATATTTCGCCCGAGCGTGTGCTCGATCTCGGCTGCGGCCCCGGAAACAGCACAAGCGAGCTTAAAAAGCGGTTTAGTAGTGCTCACGTTCTCGGAGTTGACTCATCCGACGATATGCTTTTTAAGGCGCGGAATGACCACCCCGATCTTTCATTCAAGAAGTGCTTTTTGCCGAATGGACTTTGCGATATTGACGGAGAGTTCGATCTTATTTTTTCAAACGCCTGTATTCACTGGATAAAGGAACAAAAAGAGCTTATTGATTCGGTTTATGAAAAGCTCAGCGTCGGCGGGGTTTTCGCAGTGCAGATACCTTATATTCAGAAAGCACCGTTTTATCGGATACTCGGCTCGCTTGTTGCAAACGAATGGCACTGCCTTGCGGATATTCGTAATTTTTATAATCTCACCGCCGAGGAATACTATGATGTTTTATCAAAGCGGTATCGGAATATCACAGTTTGGGAAACGGCTTATTATCACATTGTGCCGTCTTACGACAGCGTTATCGAATGGTACAGCGGAAGCGGACTGCTGCCGTATCTTCAGCGGCTGTCGGACGATGACAGACCGCGGTTTTTATCGCAGCTTCGGCAAAAGATAAATGAAAACTATCCTTTGATGAGCGACAATAATGTGATACTGAAAATGCCGCGGCTTTTCTTTATCGCGCAGAGATAAAAACCGGACCTTTCGGTCTGGTTTTTTATTTGTTTTTACCGGCGCATTGTGCAATATCACCAATGATAATGCACAATTATCTACACTTTATATGCAGAAATGTGTTGATTTTGGGGATAAACGGTGTTACAATTATTTCATAAGGTTGCTTTGCTTCCTTATATAATTGTACCGAGGGGGTATTCCTAATGAAACACTATGAACCGAGAAATATAAAAAATGTTGCGCTGCTCGGACACGGCAGCTGCGGTAAGACCACGCTTTGCGAGGCTATGCTCAAGGTAACGGGTGCTATTGAGCGCGCCGGCACCGTTGCAGACGGCAGCACTGTTTCCGATTTTGATACCGAGGAAAGAAAACGCCATATTTCCGTTTCGTCATCGGTCGTGCCGATCATCTGGAAAGACACAAAGGTCAATGTTATTGACGCTCCCGGTCTTTTCGATTTTGCAAGCGGAGTTTGCGAGGCACTGCGAGCCTGTGAGACTGCTATTATAGTGCTTTCCGGTAAGTCGGGTCTTAATGTAGGCTCGGAAAAGGCGTTTCGCTCGGCGACAAAACGCCATCTTAAAAAGATATTCTTTATAAACAAGCTCAATTCGGAGCACGCTGATTTTTACAAAGTTGTCGATACGCTTAAAGCACGTTACGGCAATGTTATCTGCCCTGTTGTTATTCCGTTTGTCAAGGATCACAAGGTCGTTTCCTACACCGATCTTATAACAGGGACCTCATGGAAATACGAGGGCGGAAAATCCGTGCGCTGCGATATGCCCGATTTCGGCGATGTTTACGATAATATGCACCATCTGCTTTGCGAATCGGTTGCGAGCGTTGATGAAGAGCTTATGGAAAAGTTCTTCTCGGGTGAGGAGTTTACTGCCGATGAGATCATGAAGGGTCTGAAGATCGGCGTTGATTCCGGCGAGATCGCTCCTGTTTACTGCGGCGCGGGTCAGACCTGCGAGGGTATCGATCTTATGCTTTACAGCATGGTCAAGATATTCCCGAGCGCAGATGAAGCGAGAGTCGAGATCGCTAAAGACAAGAACGGCAACGATGTTGAGCTTACCTGCGATCCGAACGGTCCGCTTGCGGCTGTTGTTTTCAAAACGGTGGCTGATCCGTTTGTCGGCAAGCTTTCGTATTTTAAAGTTATTTCAGGCACACTCAAAGCTAATTCGACCGCATTTAATCCGCGTACCGGCGATAATGAGCGAATCGGAAAGCTGATGTTTATGCGCGGCGGAAAGTCGGAGGATACCGACAGCGTCGGCGCAGGTGATATAGGTGCTGTTTCCAAGCTTTCGGGAGTTAAGACGGGCGACACGCTTACAGCGGTCGATTCGCCGCTCGAGCTTGTGGGCATAGAGTTCCAGCACCCGACTGTTACAATGGCTATCTATCCTCAAAAGAAAGGCGACGAGGATAAGATCTCTTCTGCAGTCCGCAAGATGGAGGAAGAAGATCCGGCAATAAAGCTGTTCCACGATCACGAGACCCACGAATACACCGTTTCGGGTCTCGGCGAGCAGCAGCTTGATGTTTTGTTATCCAGACTTAAAACGCGCTACGGGGTTGACGCTGAATTGAAAACGCCGAAAACGCCGTACAGAGAGACTATCCAGAAGAAGGTCAAGGTGCAGGGACGATATAAAAAGCAGTCGGGCGGACACGGTCAGTTCGGTGATGTTTGGATAGAGTTTGAGCCGTGCGACAGCGACACGCTTGTTTTTGAGGAAAAGATCTTCGGCGGTGCTGTGCCGAAAAACTTCTTCCCTGCTGTTGAAAAAGGCTTGCAGGACAGTGTTAAAAAAGGTGTGCTTGCAGGATATCCGGTAGTCGGCTTGAAGGCGACGCTGGTCGATGGTTCGTATCACCCTGTGGATTCCTCGGAAATGTCGTTTAAAACAGCGGCAAGCCTTGCATACAAAGCAGGTCTTGAGCAGGCTTCTCCGGTGCTTTTAGAGCCTATCGGTATTCTTAAAGTAACAGTTCCGGACGATTACATGGGCGATATTATCGGCGACATAAACAAACGCCGCGGCAGAGTGCTCGGCATGGAGCCGACTGAGGAAGAGGGCTATCAGGAAATAAGCGCACATATGCCTGTTTCCGAAAGCTATGATTTCTCGACTGCGCTGCGCTCAATAACGCAGGGCAGAGGTTCGTTTACATTTGCGTTTGATCGTTATGAACGCGCACCTGAAAATGTTGCTCAGAAGATCATTGAGGACGCTAAAGAATAAACCGCACGCAAAAATGGTCGGAAGTGTTTGCTTCCGACCATTTTAATATTTAATCAGTCTTTATTTTTTCTTGAAAATATCGGCGACATCGCTGATACTGACATACGCGGCAGGGTCTGTGCTGTTGATTATCGTGCGCATTTTACCGATCTGAAAACGATTCAACACGAAATATATCATTGTTTTCGGCATGTCCGAATAGCCGCCCCTCGCCTCAACTCGTGTTATTCCGCTCTGAAACTCCTCCGACAAAGCCGCGCAGACTTCATCGGGCTTTGTTGTGATGATCATTGCCGCCTTGGAACGGTCGATACCTTCGACAATGAAATCGACTGTCTTGAGTGCCGCACCGTAGGTCACGATAGAGTAAAGCGGCAAGATCCAGCTGTGGATAACAAAGCCGCAAACGATATAAAGCAGCACATTGTATGCCATTACAAATGTTCCGACGCTCACACCTATGCGTTTTGCAAAGATAACCGCCATTACTTCAATACCGTCCATCGCACCGCCGAAACGAATTGAAAGTCCGCTGCCTATACCTGAGATAAGTCCGCCGAACAGCGCGCAAAGCAAAAGATCGGTACCTGCCAAAGGAGAGGCAAAGCTGACATCTATCGGCAGAACATCGGTGATGAGCCAGGCTGCGGCTGAGTAGACCGCGACGGTGTATACGGCATAGACTGTAAACACTGCGCCTTGTCTTTTAAGCCCATAGAGAAACATCGGGATATTAAGCACAAGCAGGAACACAGACAAAGAAAGCCAATCCGGAGTTATCTGTGCAAGCAGCATTGAAGTGCCGGAAATGCCGCTGTCATACAGCTTGACGGGAGACAAGAAAACGGTAATTCCGAATGCGTTGACAATACCTGCAACAGTCAGCATAATTATGTTTGTTACCTTGAGTGATTTAATTGTTTTACTGATGCTCTGCATTCAAAAGCACCGCCCTTTCTTATAGTTTGCCCGTCCGATCAAGGCTGACCGAACGGGCAGTTTTTATTTTACTCTCCGAGCGTCGGTGTGACTTCAACGCCGCCGATCGGTCTTACCGAGAGCACATAGCAGCTTCCTGCGCCGAACACGCGCTCGATCTCGGTTTTATAAGTATCGAGCATTTCATCGGGCACATATGCTTGGATCGTACCTGCAAAGCCGCCGCCATGAACTCTGAATGCGCCTTTTGAACCGAGGATATGCTCGGTTATTGCGAGGGCTAATGTCAAGCCCTGCTCCTGAGGTGCGCTTGCCGCAAACACATTTTGCAGATAGGACAGCGATGAAAGTCCAGATTCTCTGACGGTTTTGAGGAAGCTCTCAAAATCGCCTTTTTTAAGATCGTTCTTCATCTTGACCGCACGCTTATTATCATCGTAAAAATGGATAGCACGAAGGATCGCTCTGTCGCTGAGTTTTTCGCGCAGAAGCGGGATCGCGCGATAGAACTCGTCTTCATCGACAGCACGCAGATACTCTTTATTAAAGCATGCTGCAACCTCACGCATTTCGCTCGGAACAGCCGCATACTCGTTTGTGAGATCGGAATGGCTTCCGCCTGTATCTACAATGCAGAGCGAATGTCCCGCGGCCGCAAAGTTGAAATCGACTTTCTCGATCTTCGGCTTGGAGGTGTCCATAAAATCGATTCCGACAAAGCCGCCGACGCTGCAGGCTGTCTGATCCATGAGTCCGCACGGCTTTTTAAAAAACTCATTCTCGGCATACTGCGAGATTATCGCCGCTTCAACAGGATCTACCTTGCCGTCGTTATAAAGACAGCTGAGCAATGTGCAGATCATTATTTCAAATGCTGCGGAGCTTGAAAGTCCGGAACCTTTTAAAACATCGGAGGTTGTGTATGCGTCAAAACCGCCGATCTCGTATCCGAGTTGCTTGAAACGAGCAGCAACACCGCGAATAAGAGCGTTGGCATGCTCTGCTTCCGGCTTTTGCGGTTCAAGCACACTAAGATCGACCTCGTCCCTCGCATATCCTTTTGACTTAACACGAATAATGCCGGTGTCTGTCTTTTTGACTATTGCGATAATATCCAGATCGGTAGCGGCACAAACGACACAGCCGTGCTGATGGTCAGTGTGGTTGCCGCCGACCTCGGTTCTGCCGGGAGCCGAGAAAACTCTCAGATCACCGTCCCCGAACAGGGACACAAATTCACTTACAGCTGCCAAATAACGCTCGGGCATTTGGTCGCTCTTCTTACTGTAAAGATATGAGAAAGGTTTTGAAAAATCCCCGTTTTCAATTGCTTTTTTTATTTCATTTGCATTATACATTTAAAATCAACGCCCTTCCAATGAACTATATATAACGATTATACAATAAATTCATTTATATAACAAGCAGTTTTTTTGCTTTTATGGCTTAAATTTTATTTAAATGCGTGCATTAAATATTTTTTGCACAAAAACCGCTTGACAAATTTGTAGCATTTGCTATAATGAAAATATCAAATGCATTGATGGGGACAGGCAAAATCCACTGTGTCTTTTAAGAGAGTCGGCGTTAGGTGCGAGCCGATAGGACAGGAGTTTGCATATCACCCCTGAGCAGACCGCCGAATTTTTTATATAAGCGGCTCCGCAGTCCGGCGTTATCGGCAGGCGCAGCATCGTGTGCGCTTTAATTGCAAACCGAGTGGTTTAGCGAAGTTTTTCACTTCGTCTCCGTTTTGTGAGACGGAGTTTTATTTTTTTCGACGCACTAATGAAAGGACTTGATTTTTTTGTTGACTCTTGACAAGATCTATCACGCTTCATTTGTTTTGAAAAATGTGATCAGACCGACCTCTCTAATTGCCGCACCTCATATAAACCGCGAATGCGGAATGGTATATCTGAAGCCCGAAAACCTTCAGATAACCGGTTCGTTCAAAGTAAGAGGCTCAGGTTACAAGATCGCTTGCCTCACCGATGAAGAGAAAGCGCGCGGTGTTATTGCCTGTTCCGCAGGAAACCACGCTCAGGGAGTTGCGGTTGCTGCAACTAAGTGCGGTATTAAATCCCTCATCTGCCTGCCGGACGGCGCGCCTATTTCCAAAGTTGAAGCGACGAAGCGTTTCGGTGCCGAGGTCAATATGGTGCCGGGCGTTTATGATGATGCATACAACGAGGCTATTCGTCTGCGCGATGAAAAAAACTACACCTTTATTCACCCGTTTGACGATGAGAATGTTATCGCGGGTCAGGGCACCATCGGGCTGGAAATACTCGAAGAGCTTTCCGATGTTGACGCTGTTATTGTTCCGGTCGGAGGCGGCGGACTTATTTCGGGTGTTGCTTTCGCGCTTAAAAGCCTGAAGCCGGATATAAAGGTCTACGGAGTTCAGGCGGCAGGCGCACCGAGCATGGTCAATTCCCTTTCCGAAAATAAGATAATCACGCTCAACTCTGTCAAAACTATTGCCGACGGTATCGCTGTAAAAGAGCCCGGGGAGAATACATTTGATATTTGCCGCAAATATGTTGACGATATCGTCACCGTTACCGATGATGAGATCTCATCTGCAATACTTCGCCTCATCGAGCGCAATAAGATGATAGCCGAAGGTGCAGGTGCTGTTTCGGTCGCCGCCGCGATGTTCAATAAGCTTCCGATAAAGGGCAAAAAGGTCGTTTGCCTTGTTTCGGGCGGTAATATCGATGTCACGATACTTTCAAGAGTTATAAAGCGCGGCTTGCTCAAGTCGGGCAGAACTGCGATTCTGACTATCGAGCTTATCGATAAGCCCGGTCAGCTTGTGGGTGTTTCGCAGATCATTGCAAATCACGGTGGAAATGTTATTTCGGTGCATCATGAGCGTGCGAACGAAGGCGCCGATGTCAACGGCTGCTATCTCAGGATCGGTCTGGAGACCAGAAACTACGAGCATATTGAAGAGATAAAGTCCTCCCTTTCCAAGGCGGGCTATAAAATAGTCAATTTATAAGGAGTGTTATTTATGGAAAAAGTTTATACCAAATCCGCGCCGGACGCTATCGGTCCTTATTCACAGGCAATCGTCAGCGGAGGTCTTGTTTTCACATCGGGTCAGATCCCGATCGACCCCCAAAGCGGCGAGATAAAAGCTGTGACTATCGAGGAACAGACTCATCAGATCTGCAAGAACCTTTCCGAGGTACTGAAAGCCGCCGGAACAAGCCTTGACAAGGCTGTTAAAACTGTCTGCTTCCTTGCCGATATGAATGACTTTGCGGCGTTCAATGCAGTCTACGGTGAGTATTTTACATCAAAGCCCGCCCGTTCGTGCGTTGCGGTAAAGCAGCTTCCGAAAAATGTTTTGGCTGAGGTCGAGGTTATCGCCGAAGTTTAATAAAAAAAGAAAGATCCGCCGTGCATAATAATGACGATATGCGCGGCGGATTTATTTTATATCTAAGCAAAGCCTTGCTTAGATCATACTTATTTTTCTATAAGGCGTTCAGCATCGACACCGGAGCGATCGAGCAATTCTTTTAAGCCTTCATGCACCGAATAGAACTCCTCAAGCCTTTTTGAAAGGTCTGCCCATTTTGCGTCCGCCTGTTTTTCGGCATCGGCGATCATCTTCTCTGCGGCGGCTTTTGCATCGCTTAAAATCTTCTCGCCTTGCGCTGTTATCTCGGCTTCGTTTTCCGAAAGCAATTTTTTCTGCTTTTCGGTCTGCTCTTTAACGCTGTTTAGATAAATATCCGCAGCTTTCTGAGCTGCTTCAAAAACTCCGCTAACATCGACAGCGGCGGCAGCGATAGAGCCGCATTCCTCCAAGCGGATGTTCTTATCCTGAAGCTGAGTTTTTAGTGTTTCAAGTTCGAATTTAAGATCGCAGATCTCCTGCTCCTGATCGCATATTACCTTCAAAAGGTCGGTTTTCGACAGCTTTTTGCGATTTATATCGTCCATTTTTATCGTCCTTTCCTATATTCAATGAGTTTGCAGTTCGCTCAAATCATAGGGCGTGTGCTGATAAACGATGAAGTTCAGCCAGTTTGAAAACATCAATGCCGCATGAGCGCGCCAATTCATTATCGGCAGTCTGCGAGGATCGTCGTTCGGGAAATACTGAAACGGCTTATCAATGTCTATGCCTGCGTTCATATCGCGGTCGTACTCGCGGGCGAGAGTCAGCCTGTCATATTCGCCGTGTCCTGTGACAAAAAAATGTCTGCAGCGGCGGTCAGCGCAGATGTGGATCCCCGTTTCGCCTGAGAATGTCAGAATATCCAGCCCTGCGGCGGCGACATCTTCTTTATCAATGCGAAAACGCCTTGAATGCGGCGCATAGAAAGTATCGTCAAACCCTCTCAAAAGCGGATGTGTCTTGATAACTGTTTCATGCTCATAAATGCCGAACAGCTTTTTATCGGTTATCCGCTTTTCGATACCGTAGCGGTGATACAGCCCTGCAATAGCTCCCCAACAGATATGGAATGTCGAATAAACATTAGTGTCCGACCAATCGAGGATCCTGCAAAGCTCGTCCCAATAAGCGACATCCTTAAAGTCCATCGTTTCAACGGGTGCGCCCGTTATGATAAGACCGTCGTACCTATCGTCCTTGATCTCATCGAAGGTTTTGTAAAACGAGATGAGATGCTCCTGCGATACATTTTTGGCATGGTATGTCGCGGTGCTCAAAAACTGCGCTTCTATCTGAAGCGGAGTGTTTGAAAGCAGACGCAAAAGCTGTGTCTCGGTCGCTATTTTTGTTGGCATCAGATTTAAAATAAGTATTTTAAGCGGGCGGATATCCTGATGAACCGCCCGTGTTTCTGTCATTACGAAAATATTTTCGTTTTCCAGTGTTTTCGCTGCCGGAAGTGTATTCGGAATTTTGATCGGCATCGCACATTACCTCTTATATCAGTGTGTATTTTTTGCAGCAAAACCGCATTACTTGTTTAGTCGTTTCAGAGCAAACTCTATTTGCACTTTGATTATAATTATAACAGACAGTTTATTAAATGTAAACCCTGTTTTTCCTACAACAGACGTGACAAATTAAAATAAAGCCGTTGGTTTTCGTGGTTTTTTGTTGCACTTTATATTTCTCGGTGCTATAATCTTAGTGCAGATGTTCCCAAATGAGATAAGTTCAGACTTTCAGTAGGGGTTACAGAAAACAAAGAAAGGTGAGAAAAATGAATGTACTTGCAATCGGAAACAGCTTCTCTCAGGACGCAATGCGTTATCTCCACGGTATTGCCCGCTCTCAAAAAGTCGATCTGACGACCGTTAATCTCTATATCGGCGGTTGTCCGCTATCGAGACATTATCGCAATATGCTCTCGGGCGAAAAGGCTTATTCGCTTGAGTTCAACGGTGAATCGACCGGCTTTTTTATCTCTATGAAGGAAGCTTTGCTCAGCCGCGACTGGGATGTTGTCACATTGCAGCAGGTGAGCAATCTTGCGCCGAAATATGAAAGCTACCAGCCTTATATCACGACGCTTGCGAACTTTGTGCGCCAGCTTTGTCCGAAAGCGAAACTGCTCATTCATCAGACATGGGCATACGAACAAGGCAGCGACAGACTGACAAAGGAGCTCGGCTACACCGATCAAAAGCAGATGTTTGACGATATTAAAGACGCATACAAGGACGGCGCAAAGGCAGTGAATGCAGACGGTATTATTCCCTCGGGCGCGGCTTTTCAGCGGCTTATTGAGAAGAATGTCGGCAAGATCCACCGCGACACTTTTCATGCGTCGTTCGGGCTCGGCAGATTCACGCTCGGTCTTTTATGGTACAGCGTGCTGACAGGCAGGTCGGTCGAAAATGTCGATTTCAGCGACTTCGACGAACCGCTGACAGACGAGCAGATAGCCGCCGCAAAGCTTTCGGCGGCAGAAGTCTTGAAATAGATCTCTATATAAAAAAGCTCCTGCGAATTTTATTGTTCGCAGGAGCTTTTGCTTTTTTACAAATTTTATTTTTTGCCTGTTGAGCCGAAGCCGCCGTCTGCCCTGACTGTTTCGGAAAGCTCCTCTGCTTCCTCAAATGCAGCGGACATATACGGAACGATAACAAGCTGCGCTATGCGTTCGCCGGCGTCTATACTCTGCGGCTCAGACGAATGATTGTGCAGTGCGACCATAAACTCGCCGCGGTAATCCGAATCAACAACACCGACTTTATTTGCCGGAGCGAGTCCGCGCTTGGAAGCAATGCCGGAGCGGGCAAAGATAAGCCCCATATAGCCCTCGGGGATCTCCATTGCAAGACCTGTTCCGATCATTTTAGTGTCGTGCGGTTCGATCGTTATCGGCTCTTTTGTGCAGGCTCTGAGGTCTGCGCCTGCCGCAAAGTCACTGCCGTAGGACGGTAAAACAGCGTCCGGACTGAGTTTTTTCACTTTAATTCTCATGCTTACTCCTTCTCCTTTAAAAGCATCGCGCTCTGAGCCGAAACACAGGGCGCGATATTTATCACAGCTTGTTATTCTCAATATCGCCCGGCCATAGCACAACCTCGTCTGCCTTGAGCGACTCTTTGACATCGATTATCCGCTGATTTGACGACCCCTTGAACCGAAGCGCCAGATTTTTAAGCTCTGCGACAAATTCGCCGTCTACCAAAATGTCGATATACGAAAGCATTTCGGATACCGTGCTGTAATTGCCGACTCTGCCGCTCAAAAGGTCTTTCTCATAGTCGTAACCCGTGTAGCACCAAACGGACTTTTCGGGGTATCTCTCGTGAACTCTTCTCAAAAGAGAGAGCAGACCCGCTTGATTTTGCGGCTCAAACGGCTCGCCGCCGAGCAGCGATAAGCCCTTGATATAATCGGGGCTGAGTGCTGTTAAGACTTCCTCGACCGTCTTTTCGGTGAAAGGCTCGCCGTAATCAAAATCCCACGCCTCGCGGTTAAAACAGTCGCGGCAATGATGGGTGCAGCCCGAAACAAACAGCGAAACACGAACGCCGGGGCCGTTTGCGACATCATACTTTTTTAAAGCAGCGTAGTTCAAGAGAACACCTCCCTATTACAGGTGGAGCACACGCGACTTGATCTCCTTTGTCTTTCCGACATTCCAGAAGTTCTCACCGAGATAGCCGCAGGTCCTTCTTGTGACATTCAGCTTGGAATGATCTTTATTTCCGCACTGCGGGCATTCCCATTCGTTATCGTCGTTGATGATTATTTCGCCGTCATATCCGCAGACCTGGCAATAGTCCGACTTGGTGTTGAACTCGGCATACTGGATATTATCATAGATAAAGCGGACAACATCGGCGACAGCCTCAAGGTTATGGCGCATATTCGGGATCTCGACATAGGAGATCATACCGCCCGACGAGATCGACTGGAACTGGCTTTCAAATTTGAACTTTGTGAAAGCGTCCACCTTTTCGCGGACATCGATGTGATAGGAATTGGTGTAGTAGCCCTTATCGGTGACATCCTTAATGCTGCCGAAACGCTCTTTATCTATTCTTGCAAAACGATAGCAAAGCGACTCAGCCGGTGTGCCGTAGAGTGCGAAGCCGATAGAGGTCTTTTCCTTCCACTCATCGCATTTTTTACGCATATGTTTCATAACTCTGAGCGCAAATTCCTCGCCGACAGGGTCGGTGTGGCTGACACCCTTCATGAGCCTTGTGACTTCATAAAGTCCGATATAGCCGAGCGAAATGGACGAATATCCGCCGAACAGATATTTATCGATCTTCTCGCCTTTCTTCAGGCGGGCAATAGCACCGTGCTGCCAATGAACAGGGCTGACATCGGATTTGATACCAAGCAGAGCCTCATGGCGGCACATAAGAGCCTCATAGCAAAGCTCAAGACGCTCGTCAAACAGCTCCCAGAACTTCTTTTCATCGCCCTTTGCGATAATGCCGATCTGCGGCAGGTTTATCGAGACAACGCCCTGATTGAATCTGCCTTCAAACTTATAGTTGCCGTTTTCGTCTTTCCAAGGGGCAAGGAACGAACGGCAGCCCATACAGGAGAAAACATTGCCCTCGTAGTTCTCGCGCATTTTCTTAGCCGAGATATAGTCGGGGTACATTCTCTTTGCCGAGCATTTCACCGCAAGCTCTGTTATGTAGTCGTACTTACCGCCCTTTAAGCAGTTATGCTCATCGAGAACATAGACAAGCTTCGGGAACGCAGGTGTGACATAAACTCCGCATTCGTTTTTGATACCCTCAAGACGCTGACGCAGGATCTCTTCGATGATCATTGCGTTTTCCTCGATATACTCATCGTCCTCGCGGAGGTTTAAAAACAGCGTGACAAACGGCGACTGACCGTTGGTAGTCATCAAGGTGTTGATCTGATACTGAATTGTCTGAACGCCGGAACGAAGCTCGTCGCGCAGGCGATCGTCCGCAATTTTTTCGATCTCCTCAGCACCGAGCTCGCCGTCGAATATCTGATGCAGATGACGGCTGAACTTCTCGCGGCTGCGGCGCAGATATTTGCCGAGATGGCGGATATCGACCGACTGACCGCCGTACTGACTGCTCGCAACGGAAGCTATGATCTGTGTCATAAGCGTGCAGGCGACCTGGAAGCTCTTCGGTGTTTCGATCATTTTGCCGTTCATAACAGTGCCGTTATCGAGCATATCGCCGATATTGATAAGGCAGCAGTTGAAGATAGGCTGCAGGAAATAATCTGCATCGTGGAAATGGAGAACACCCTCGTCATGCGCCTTTGAAATTTTCTCCGGCAGAAGAATACGGCGGGTGAGATCGCGGGAGACCTCGCCTGCGATATAGTCGCGCTGAGTGGACGCGAGCATAGTGTTTTTATTGGAATTCTCCTCCGCAAGCTCTTTATTTTCGTTGCGGATAAGCTTCATTATTGATTCATCGGTCGTGTTTGCTTTACGAACGAGCGCGCGGCTGTAACGATAGATGATATACGCCTTTGCAAGCTCATACTTATCAATTTCCATGAGCTTCTGCTCGACCATATCCTGAATATCCTCGACAAGCAGACGCGGACGATTGCGGTTTTCGACACAGCAAACTATATTTTCGATCTGCTCATCGGACGCTCTTTGCTGTTCCTCAACGGCTTCGTTGGCTTTTTTAATAGCTATGACGATCTTGCTGCGGTCAAAATCGACTATGTTGCCGTCCCTCTTAATGACTTTCATATTATTTCCTCCCCATATATAGTAATGCCTTTCCTATTCAAAGCCTAAAGGCTCTTTATCCGAGAACGATTTATATTATAACACAGCATATCCTATAATGCAAGAGCTATTTCTCAATATCTTGTGAAATTTTTTAGGAATTTTTAAAAATCGGCACAATATATCGTTGCTCGATTTTATGCTCGGAAAGCGTCGGTTTTCGCATGACGGTGCGTATTTGCAGTGTGTTTCGGAAATATTTTTTCAGTGGTTTTCACTATATATTGTGGAGATAAAAATTTTCGCATAAGAAAAAAGCGTTTCAAAAAGAAACGCTTTTTAAAATTAAGATCCAAACTATTCTGCGGCGGTAGTTGTCTCAGGTGCGGTAGTTGTCGGCTGAGTTGTTGCCGCAGTCGTAGTAGACTGTGTTGTCTGAACGGTCGTTGCCTTAGTCGTTGCCTTAGTCGTTGCTTTAGTCGTCGGTGCGGCGGCGTTCAAGGCGGACTTATTTGCAGCGGAATTATTTGTTGCACTGCCGACACTGTCGCCAATCACGCTCTCGCTTGCAACAGTGGTTTCATACTTCGTATAATCGCCCCAGACAGGCTCGATCGTCATTTCCTCGGTCGTTGTCGGGGTGTATGTGAACGAAACGGGAGCATCCTTTTTTATGACTTTGGTATAAAGCGTTGTGCCGCCTATTCTGACAATGCAATAGCCTTTTTGGGCGGTGCTGTCCTTATTTTCGCTGACGGTTATCTGATACTCGGTGCCAACATTGAGGTTGCCGAGGTGATACTTACCGTCCGCTCCTAATGCTCCGGCAAATTCATTATCAGAAACCTTAGCTTTAACATCAACGCTGAATGAAGCCGAAACCACCTTTTCGGTAGAGCTTGACTGAGTGCTTGTGAACCACGCCCAGCTCATACTGCACAGGCAAACCGAACAGATGAAAACGCTGACAACCGACGGAGCGAGAATATGACCGATCCCGTCCGACCGCTTATTGTTTTTGATCCTCTGCGGTCTGCGGAAGAAAAAGCGATAGACGCTCATCGAATTACGGTCTGTTACAAAGGGAATAAGGCAGAGATAATGGCATCGCAGCTCTGTTTTCAGCTCGCGGTACTCATCGTCGTCTGCTCGGTTCATTTTCCAAACGATGCGCCGAACTTCTTTATTGAATTGTTCAAAAAACCTGAATATCTTTGCGACAATCAGGGCGATCAGGCAAATACTTAAAACAATTCCAATCACGGCTGCTGCTTTATACTGTTCCATTTTTGCCTTCAGCTCCTTTCGTTTTGTTAGCATTTTGAGCAATCAAAAGACATAAAGTATTGTTTATGCCCTTTGATTGCCCCTCACCCCAAAGGGTGAGAGGAATTGAAACCCGCTCCGGCGGGACTTCTCATGTATTATTACTGCTTATAGGTAAAGGTGTTGTCCGTAGCCGTTACACCGTTGATAACTTCATCATATTGTGCACTGTAGGGACTGCCTTCACTTACAGCATAGTTGTTATATGTCGTATTTTTGCTACCCCACAGGAATTTACAACCGCTTACGGTGCAGTCAGAAATTGAGAACTGACTTGTACGTGTACTATACTCTTTCAGGGTACCGACAAGACCACATGTGTTGTGATAGCCTTCAAAAGTGGAATTTTTCACGGCACAATTTTTCAGTGTCAGACTAACATTGCCGCTTTCGTCGTTCAACACAGAAAAGCCCACAAGTCCGCCAATGCGGATACCCTTTTCATATGTGCTC
>CAVGWP010000017.1:0-20176 GCA_963633095.1 bacterium
CAAGTTTGTGCGGTGTGGTACAGCAAATGCCCGACAAGAAGTTAAGCTCTTGTCGGGCATAAAATGTCGGATAAGATGATAACCAACCACGGCAAACCGACTTCGTCGGGAGGGTTGCGGATCTTCTGAGGATGTGGTATAATGGCGGTATAAAAAATACGGCGGCAATGCCGACCGAACTAACTCAAATATTTTTGAAAGAAGTGTTAAAAATGAAAGAAAAACAAATAAGCACTGCAGAGCTGCTGCTCAAAGTTGTCGAAGAAAATCAGACAAGGAAAATTCTCGACATACTTAATTCTTCAAAAGACATTGAAGAAGCAAAGGAAAATATAAAAGCCCTGATCAACTAAACGGACAGGAAAAAAAGAAAAGAGGAATTTTATCATATTAAAAGATAAAACAGCCGCCAATACCTTCTCAATTCCGACCGTGAGGAAGGAATACATAATTGACAAGCTATGAATATGAGGTAATGCAACGCCTAAACAAGGCAGAGCAAATTAACCTATTAGAAGAGCTTATCAAAAAGCAAAGCCGTTGCAAAACGGTAGAAGGCTGTATCCGTGTTCTCAATGATACGCTCAAAGCCTTAGAAAACGAAAAAGCCGACTAATTAAAGCCGACTTTTCCAAAAACAATACCCCAACCCATCCCGACTGTAATCGGGGAGGTGATTTAAGTATATCATCTCATCGGGGGTAATGTCAACAAATTTTAAAGGAGAAATTTAAAATGACAAATTCTAAGGCTGTCATCGAACCGCGGATCGTTACTGTGACCCATGTCGATGACCGCCCTGTTCTGCTCGTGTGCGGCAATACCGTTTTTGTTAAAAAACTACCGAATCCGCGGCGCAAAAAAACACAGAAAGCCGGAGAATGAATATGCCGTTTTTTGATGATAACGAATTTTTGTGGGACAGATTAAAAAACACGGATAAACCGATCGTTGTCTACGGCACCGGCAACGGTGCGGATAAGCTTTTCTCGCTGTGCGAGCGGTTCGGAGTCACGGTGTCGGCGATCTTTGCGTCCGACGGATTCGTGCGCTCAAGGGAATTTCGCGGCTTTAGTGTGCAAAGTCTGTCGGACATAGAGCGGCAATATAAAGATTTCATCGTCTTGCTGTCGTTCGCTGTTTTTAAAGACGATCTTATGCAAACAATGATAAATATTTCAAAAAAGCACGAGTTCTATGCGCCGGATATGCCGCTTTTCGGAGGCGGACTTTTGGACAGACAGCTGCTGACCGAAAACGCGGATAAGATCGCAAATGCGTATTCGCTTCTTGCGGACGATCGCTCGAGAGCCGTTTTTGAAAATGTTTTGCGTTATCGCTACACAGGCAGGATCGATCATCTGCTTGCCTGTGAGAGCAGCCGCGACGAGATCATGTCCAGGCTCAGCCTGCCGAAAAACCCGAATTATCTCGACCTCGGCGCGTATGACGGCGACACCGTCAGGGAGTTCATTGCGCGGTATCCCGACCACGGCGAAATAATCGCTTTGGAGCCCGACCCGAAAAACTTTAAAAAGATGAAAAAAGACACCGAACTTGTGAACCGCGGAGTCGATATGATCGAGGCGGCAGCATGGTGCAAAAGCGGCACTCTCGAATTTTCCGCCGAGGGCTCGCGCAACTCTCACGCGCAGTCGGACGGCAGTGCTGTGAGAGCTGTGAGTGTGGACGAACTGCTTGAAAACCGCAGGATCGATCTTATTAAAATGGATGTCGAGGGTGCTGAAAGCGAGGTTTTATCCGGCATGAAAAACACCGCTTGCAAATGGTCGCCCGCGCTGATAGTCAGTGCCTACCACAAAACAAACGACCTTTTCGAGCTGATCGAAAAGGTCGCAAAGCTGCTGCCTGAGCGAAAGATATATCTTCGGCATCACCGATATATCCCCGCATGGGAAACCAATATTTATGCTTTTTAGGTTCAGTCGCGCCGATTTCCTGCGACGATCAACAGCAATCTTATAAGCTGCATCAAGCTGACTGCAAGCGCCGCGACATAGGTCATGGCGGCTGCGGTCAGTACTTTTTTGCAGGCGGTCAGATCGTCGCCCGCAAGCAACCCCATGTCGTCGATCGTGCGAACTGCGCGGCGGCTTGCGTTGAACTCTGTCGGCAGTGTGACGAGCTGAAACAGCAGGCACAGCGAGAATAACGCCACACCGATATACGCGATATATATTGCGTTTTTCGACCAAGCTGTGAGTATCAGACCGAGAATGACGATCGGAATCGACAGCTGCGAGCCGATATTTGTTATCGGGATTATCGCGCTGCGGATCTTTATCGGGAGATACCCCGTCGCGTGCTGAATCGCGTGTCCGCACTCATGCGCCGCAACGCCTACCGCCGCCGGAGTCGGCTGATCATAGACCGAGTCGGAAAGCCTTATAACATTCGTTCTCGGGTCATAATGGTCGGAAAGCTTGCCGCTCACCCGTTCGATACTCACATTGGAAAGCCCGGCAGAGTCCAGTATTTTTCGGGCGGCCTCGGCACCTGTGAGCCCTCCTTGATTTCTCACTTTCGAGTAGCGGTCGAATGTGCTGTTGACCTTGGCACTCGCAATCATTGCGAAAATCACCGCGGGCAGCACCAATACTATATATGTCCAGTCAATACCGTAAAAAATCATAAAATCACCTCATAAATTATTTGTCAGCAGCATAACTGCCGCAAGTGCCGCGATCGGTGCTGTTTCTGTGCGGAGTATCCGAGGACCGAGCGAGCAGACCGTCGCGCCTGCCGCCTTCATCTTTTCGACTTCACATTCGTCAAATCCGCCTTCGGGACCTATAAACAAAGCTATTCGTTCGCTGCCCGCAAGCAAAGACGAATCGAGCTTTTCACCGCCGCCTTCATAGAAAAACAGCGTTTTATCAAAATTATGCAGGGATCTGATCGCTTTATCAAAATCGACAATATCCCCGACACTCACTATCCTGCCCCTGCCGCACTGCTCGCAGGCACTTAGCGCGATCTTGTTATATCGTTCGATCTTTTTCTTTGCGCTTTTTTCGTCCGGTCGTGAAACGCACCTGCGCGACAGCACCGGCACAATTTCGCCGCACCCCATCTCGACTGCCTTTTGCACCACCGAATCAAACTTATCCGATTTCGGCAGACATTGAAACAGCGTTACCGAAACGCTCGGCTCGGTCGTGTTTTCACGCTTTGACACGACCTCGCACAAAACAGTGTCCCCAATGCTTTTGATAACGCAGTCGTAATCGGTGCCGTTGTCGCACAGCGTTATGTGCTCGCCTGCTCTCATTCTGAGCGACTTTGAGATATGTCGGGCGTTTTCGCCCGCAATGCAGACATCATTCCCGTCTACCTTTTCAAAAAAACAAGGCATGTTACCCTCCGATATAAATTATTTTCTGCCTTCGTTTAAAATAATCCTAAACGAAGCGTTTTTATCCGTAGAAACGGTAAAACCGCCGTATTTGCGATACATCAGCTTATCAAATTCGAGCTTGAGCCTGCCGTTGACCCCGAGCGTTGTTTTGCCCGAGATCTGCTTGCTTGTCGGATCGTTGCCGCCGGTGAGCGTTCCCGCCTCGCCGTCCGCCGTTATCTTTGAAAAAAGCGTTTTGTCATCACATTCCGATTTTGTCGGGTATTCGCAGAGCTCGAGCGTATATAAAACATCGCCGCCGCAGTCCGTTTCGATTGAGAGATCATAGAAGTTAAGGCGAAAGCTGTCCGCTCTCGATTCTTTTATGCTCACGCTCGCAACACCGATTGAGTCGGTAAGATCGCAGCTGAACGAAAGCCTCTGCGGCTGACCGATACTGAGCGAACCGTCTGCCACGGTGTAGGGCAGCAAAAGCACATCAATATCGATGACGCCGCAAAATCCGCTTTGCGACTGCTTTTGCGATGAAATATAAGGCTCGCACAGCGTCATATATCCGTTTTTATCATCGGCAACAAGCTTTTTTTCGGAGCTGTTCAAGCCGTCGGCTGTTATCATCGAATAAAAAAGCGGATATTTCGATTTAAACTCCTTGTCCGCGAGCGTAGACTTGCCGCCAACGAGTGCCTTTTCAAGCGATAAAAACTCATTGTCGCCCTCGCTCACCGTTTGTGAGAACGAGTGCTTTGAAAACGCCGTTTCTTTAAAATCGGTTCGGATATTGTCGGTGTCGCGCAGGATAAGCCAGACCGCTATCGCCGCGAACCAGCAGAGTATCAGCGCCGTGCCGATGATCGAACGCACTTTCGAGTGCCTGCTCTTTTTCTCCGACGGCTCGCTGTCGTAATCATGGTACATATAATCGTCCATCTATTTGTCCTCCGAAAGCATTGCGACCTTGCCCGAGAGCGTCTTATAGTCGGATAAAGTGAGCTGTTCCGCACGCACTGTCGGCTTAAATCCGCAGCTTTCAATAAGCCCTGCCGCTTGCGTTTTTGCAATTCCGAGCCCGCTTGAGAGCGAGTTGCAAAGCTGTTTTCTACGCTGAGAAAAAGCGGCTCGCACCGTTTTTGAAAAGATCTTCGGCGAGCAGTCTCCTATGTCGGGTTCGGACTTTATATCGAGCCTGATCACCGCGGAATCCACATTCGGCGGCGGCATAAAGCTACCCCGCATAACTTTAAACAGCAGCTTCGGCTCGCTGTACGCTCTCACTGCGACCGTGACCGCGCCGCATTCACGAGTGCCGCATTCGGCGCAAAGGCGTTTCGCCGCTTCATACTGCACCATGACCGTGACCTTTTCGAGCGGCACACGGCTTTCGAGAAGATGCATTATAATAGGCGATGTTATATAGTAGGGCAGATTGGCGCACAAAACAACAGGCATATCGCCGAAATTCTCCTGTATCAGCCGATGAAGATCGATCTTCATAGCGTCCCCGAAGATGACAGTCGTATTTTCGCAGTCAAAAAGCGTTTCGGCGAGGATCGGTCTTAAGCGTTCGTCCAGCTCGATCGACACGACTTTCTCCGCTCTTTTTGAAAGCTCCCTTGTGAGCACGCCGATCCCCGGTCCTATCTCAATTACACCGATACCGTCGCACCCGCAAAGCTCAGCCATTTTCGGGCAGACAGACGGGTCTGTGAGAAAGTTCTGCCCGAGCTGTTTCGAGAAGGTGAACCCTGCGTCCGAGAGCAGCCTTTTGATATATGAAATGTCAGTGAGCTTATTCATAAAGCCCTCCTTTTTAAAAGCGTATAATAAGTATAACACAAAACGATGCAAATTTAAATCTAAACTATTGAAATTCGGTGAATTTTAATGTAAAATATATTAAAAACGCCGAGGAGGAGCGTATAATGCAGATAAATCGAACGGACAAGGATAATTATTATCTCGACATTGCACAGACAGTGTGCGAGCGCGGCACCTGCCTGCGCCGAAACTACGGCGCGATAATCGTCAGCAATGATGAAATAATCTCCACAGGCTACACAGGCGCTCCGAGAGGCCGCAAAAACTGCATTGATCTCGGCTACTGTTTTCGCCAAAGTCTTAATATTCCGCGCGGCGAACGCTATGAGGTCTGCCGCTCGGTCCATGCGGAGGCAAACTGCATAATTTCAGCGGCTCGTCATGATATGATAGGTGCAACGCTTTATCTCGCAGGGATCGACATGGAAACGGGCAAGCTCGTCAGAGGGGCGGACAGCTGTTCGATGTGCAAGCGAATGATAATCAACGCAGGCATTGAGCGCGTTGTCATCCGCGAGACTCCGAGCGAATACAGAGTTATAAATGTTTCGCAGTGGATCGAGAACGATGATTCTTTGTCCGCCGAGTTCGGATATTAAAACCGCCGACGAAGCTGCCCGTTGCCACGGTTGGCGTGCCGTGGTCGGCTGTCATAATGACCAATTTTCAATGCTCGACAAGAACCTAACTTTTTGTCGAGCATTTTTCTATTCCCTCGCATAAAAGCCTCCCCTGTGTAAGGGGTTACTCCCCGCAGTGCGGGGAGATGTCACGCAGTGACAGAGGGGACGGGCTCCGGTACGGAGGTGGGGCGGCTTGCCGCCTCGGAGGGGTTGTCATACAATATGGCAGCTATATAACAATCCCTCAGTCAGCTGTCGCTGACAGCTCCCTTTACACAAGGGAGCCCGTCTTCTCTGTCACCATTGCCATGGTGGGCAGGACGCGGAGAGCTCCAGTGATGAGATAGAAAAATGCTCGACAAACAGTAATCCGAATGTCGAGCATTTAAAGTTAAACAATACGACAGCCGACCACGGTAAAGTGGCTTTGCCACCCAACCGTGCTAACGGTCGAGCATTAAGGGTTGGATAAGATGTATCTACCCACGGCATAGCAGCTGTGCTGCCGGTATTGCTGCTAGAAGGAACCGCCGCCACCGCCGTGTGATGTGCCGGACGAGCCTGTGTGCATACTCGAACCGGACGAGCCGGTATTTTTCGGGATCGGAGTGCGGCTGACGGTGCTGTAAAGATACAGATCGTTGGCATTAGTGACATTCATGCTGTCCTGCTTCACATACTCCTGTGCATCCGAACGAAAGCGCACGCTTTTGAGCTTGCTTTTCATTGTCATAACAACAATAAATCCGATAAGCAGGCCGCCGCCGACAGCTATCGCAACGTAGATAAGAATATCTCTTAATGAAATAGGAAGATTGCCCGAATCGTAGGGCTTGCCCTCGGTCTCATACTGCGTCATAAAATCGTCGCACATTTCGACAAACTTATTAAATGCGCCGTCAACATCGCCGTTTATGAGCATCGGCACGATCTCATCGCCGATATAGCTGATACCCGTGTCGGAAAACACGGTGATCGCCGAACCCGTTGTGGTAATATGCCAGTGGCGGTGTCCCTCGCCGCCCGAAAGATCGATCATCAGCAAAACGCCCGATTTATCGTCGCCCTCGCCGTAGCCGTTATAATCGTAAAAATCGTCCGACTCGGCTTCAAACTCACTGTCGTTCATCTCGGCGGTGTAATCGACCGCCGCAACGGCGATATCATACTTATTGCCGTGATTCTGCTTGACAACGCGGATCTTTTCATCAAGAGCCGCCGCTTGATCCGACGAGATAAGCTCGGCATAGTCCGCAACATTTTTGCTCTGAGCATTCGCAGCGCAAAACGCGCTCAGAGAACAAAGAGCGAGCAGACAGATCAAAATATTTTTCATTGTTTTCATGACTGTTCCCCCTTCTTAAAACATCATGATCAAAGCGATAATGCCGCCGATAACAGCCGCAGCACCCGCCGCAACGCCGAAAAACCAGCGTGCCGCCGCACCCTTATCAAGCGGCAGATCGCCGACCAGCTTTCCTGTCTGACCGTTCATTGCAAAGGTGTATTTCTGACCGCGCCACGATGTGTTCAGCAGCCAGACGGGATACAGCGCATACCGTGCCGAGCCGTTTTGTATCCGCACCGACGAATTTTCCGGCACGACCGATGTATATCCGTGAACCGTGTCGCGGAATGCCTGCTCGGTACTGTGCTTCACACGCTCGTTTGCACGGGAAACGGTATCGTCCGCACCGACATCATACTTGCTCGCATAATATCCCGCAAGATACGCCGGATTAAACTCCTTTGCGCCCGACTTATCGAACGGCTCGAGCGACTCCATAAGATCGTTCGGCATTTGCTCCGAGCCGTCCACCGGAACGCACTCAAATCCGATTTCGCCCGAACGGCTGATAAGAAAATGCGAAGTTTCGGTGTAGTTATATTTCGAGTCGCTCCAGCAGCGCATTCTTGTCGCACGGTAGCGGATATCGGCGTCAACATCGCAGTCGAACAGCCAAAACGGAACATAAACTCCCTTTATTTCATCGATATGGTTTTCATCCTTGAACACCCGAGGCAGCAGCCTTTTACCCTTGAAATGCTCATACATAGCGGCTTTTGCCGCCTTTTTATCGTATTTAAACGGAATGACGAGATCGGGCTTCAGCATACCCGAGACTCTGCCGTTCATGACCACGGGATTTCCGCAAAACGGGCAGGAGGTCGCAGCGGTGTTTTCGTCTGCCGCAATTTCGCCGCCGCAGGAATTGCAGATAAACGATTGAAGCTCGCCGTCCCACTCATCGTGATCCATTTTATCCGACCAATCCATTTGATCGGACGATGTCTGCTGCTCAGCGTCATGGAAGCTTTTGAGCGTTTCAACATCAAATTCGGTGTCGCAATAAGGGCACTTTAATTTTTGAAGATTGCTGTCGAACGCTATCGCGCCGCCGCAGCACGGACATTTAAATTCAGTGACAACAGCCATAATATCCCCCTTTTAAGTGATGTTTCGTCCGAAATCAAAACGGTTTCCCGCATTCGGGGCAGAATTTCGGTGCTGTGCCGTCTGCCGGCTTGTAGCCGCAGCTTTTGCACTCGACAGCGGGCTTCGGCTTTCCGCACTCCGAGCAGAACTTGCCTGTGTTTTGTGCACCGCATTCGCAGACCCAGCCGCTCTCCGAGAGCGGCTTTTTAGTGCCGCACTCAGGGCAGAATTTGCCGGAGACATCGTGGTTGCAGCTCGGGCAATGCCATGTGTCTGCCGCAGGCTGCTGCTGTTGCTGACCCATCGCAAAGAGATTCTGCGCATTCATTCCGCCGCCGGCGTTCATAGCCATGCCCATGCCCATAAAGCCGGTCATAGCACCCGATTCGTTTGATGCTGCCGTCTTCATCGCATCCGCCTGAGCACCGACAAGTGTCGCCGCCGCCATAGTCGGATCACGCATGATCGCCGTGCGCTGTGCCTGCTTGATCATTTCGGCGTCTTCCTCAGGCAGGGTAACTGATCCGAGGGCGATGCTGACGACCTTAAGCCCCCTGAGTGCACCCCATTTTTCCGAGAGCGTCATATTCATTGCTTCTTCCAACTCGGTATTGTGGCTGACGATCTGATTCGGACGCATTTCCAAATCGGACAGCCTGCCGAATGCCGGCTGCAAGGCACTGATAAATTCTGTTTTCAACTGGCCGTCCAGTTCGTCACGGCTATACTCCTGTTCCACATTTCCGCACACATTGGTATAGAATAGCAGCGGATCGGCAATCTTATACGAATACACACCGGAGCAGCGCACCGATACATCTACATCTAACCCAATCTTGGAGTCCACCACGCGGAAAGGAATAGGGTTCGGCGTACCGAACTTATTGTCGATAAGTTCTTTTGTGTTGAAATAGTAAATACGCTGATCCTTGCCGGTATCTCCTCCGTAGGTGAAACGCTTTCCGATGGTCTTGAAGGTCTGCTTAATGCTCTCACCGAGGCTGCCGGAAAAGATGGACGGCTCGGTGGAGGTGTCGTATGTAAATTCGCCGGGCTCGGCACAAACCTCCACGATTTTGCCCTGCTCCACGATGATCATGCACTGACCGTCAGCCACGGCGATGCCGGATCCGTTAGAGATGATGTTGTCGTTTCCCTTCGTATTGGAAGAGCGGTCGCTTATACGCTTCTGTCCCTTGGTAACAAGAACCTCTTTCGGCATAGACTCGCAGTAGAAAAATTCCTTCCATTGATCAGCTAAAGTGCCGCCGAGTGCACCGATACCCGCTTTAATAAGTCCCATAAAAAAATCCCCTTTCGGTTTATTTATTTAATCATTGCCTGCTATCGCAAGCAGTATTGCCCTGACATCGGACAGATCGGCTATGCTGTCCGAATTATAATCCCTGACAGCTATCTCATAACTGTCGAACTCAGTGCCGGACGAAATTTCGTTGATAAACTGCCGGATATCGGCAAGATTCATTTCACCGTCTGCGTTAACATCGCCTTTTTCGGCGGCTTTCTGCCTCCAGCGGGCGGAGAAAACGACAGTGTCGCCCGAAACGGCGGAGGTCCGGCTCACGCAGGCGCCGCTCGAATATAAAAACTCATACCAGCCGTCGGGCTGAGTGCCTGTTTCAAACCAATCGTCGCCGCCGCCGCCGTTTATATACCTCGTCTTCCCGTCCGACTGACGGTACACCGACCAGCCGATAAAATCATAGCCCTGCTTTACAAAGGCGTTATCCGCGGTTTGGTTCGCCGTGTCGTAGATACATTCCGTGTCTGCCATTTCACCCTTGCCGCCGTTCGGATCATACTTTATCGTGAATCGGTTGTTTTCCCAGACAGCGGAGAATATAATGATATCGTTTCTGACAGATGAGGTCTGACCGACCCACGCACCATCCGAATAGGTGTATTCATACCAGCCGTCGGGCTGAGTGTCGGGCACGAACCAGTCGTCGCCGCCGCTGCCGTTTATATACCTTGTCTTACCGTCCGACTGACGGTATGCCGACCAGCCGACAAAGCTGTACCCTTCCTTTGTGAAGGTGTTTTTTGAATAGTAGTTTTTCTCGCCGTAGATACATTGGGTGCTTGCCATTTCGCCCTCGCCGCCGTTTGCGTTGTAGGTTATGGTGAAACGCTTTGTCGAATAATCCACAAGCGAAACATTTCTGTCCACATTGCCGGATACACCGTCCACACTGCCTGTTTCGGTGTATTGCCACATTGTATACGGTGAAAACGAGGTCGTATCCGACCAGTGCGCAACCCAGATATCGCACATCGCTTTGACACGCTCCGGCTGCATTTTATCGTTTATCCAGGAGGGCGACGCATAGATCATCGGGGTGTATCCGTTGTCGCGCACCGTATCGACAAACACCTGCGCCATATCGGTGCGAAGCTCGTTTGAGATCGGGGTGACATTCGTGCGAGCGTCCGATACAGGGCAATACTCGGTGTCGAACACGACAGGATAGCTGATTATATCGCGGTAGGGCTCGATAATGCCGAGTGTGAACAACGCTTCGTCCTTCGCTTCCTCTGCGGTTATCGCCTGAGAATAAAAGTAGACCCCGACAGACAGCCCCGCATTGTACGCCGCGATAACATATTCGTCAAAGCAGCTGTCACGCCGCATATTTCCCGCCGCGCCGTAGCCTCGGTAGCCCGCTCTGAGCATAACGAAATCAATACCCGCCGCCTTGACCTTTTCCCAATCGACATTCTCTTGCCACTCCGAAATATCAACACCGCTTTTGGATACGGTATTTCCGCTTTCATCATAAAATTTTCGGTCGCCGTTTTCATCTTTGTATTCGGCAAACGCCGAAAAACAGCCGCCGAGTATGATCAGCGACAAAGCAAGACAGACGACCGATTTCAGCCGTTTTTTCATCGTCAAATCCAATACCTCCGAAAATTCTCCCCTGTATACCTGATATTTTACCATGTATCACCGCCTTTTTCAACATAAAATCACACTTATAATAATAGAAAAAGTTTCATAAATCGGGATTTAACAGTTGCAAGAGCGGCGAAAATATTGTAGAATAAATAATATTAAGATAAACGGCGGATAATGCCGCCGGAAAGGTACAAGAATGGAATATTGGGATATACTCGATAAAAGCGGCAATCCCACAGGGAAACGAATTTGCCGCGGCAGGTCGGCGCTCACAAGAGGCGAGTACCACCCTGTTGTTCATGTCTGGATCTTTCATAACAATCGTTTTCTCATTCAAAAGCGGTCGATACAAAAGCACCCGATGGCAGGCGAATGGGCGGCAACGGGCGGTGCTGTCATTTCGGGCGAACGCCCGATAGAGGCGGCGGTGAGAGAGCTTTCCGAAGAGCTTTCGGTGGATGTCGGCGAAAACGATCTTTGTCTTATAAAGCGTATGACGAGAAAAAATTCGATAATCGACATTTTCAGTCTGCATCGGCAGATCGATGAAAAAAAGCTCACCTTGCAGAAATCCGAGGTCGAGATGGTCAAATGGGTGAGTGTTGAAACTTTGAAAGAGATGATCAAAAACGGCGAGTTTCACAACTACGGTTATGAATATTTTCGGAATATTTTTTCACTTATCAAGTAGGTTTTTGATAAAAAGGCGGTGTTTTTAATGAATTACGAAAACTACACTTGTCCGGTGTGCAAGGCGAAGCTTTTCGACGATGATGATATAGTCGTCTGTCCTGTCTGCGGCGCGCCGCACCACCGCGAGTGCTACAATGCGGAGGGTCACTGTCACTATGAAAGCACGCACGGTACACCCGAGCAGTGGCAGCCGATCGCCGAGCGGAATGAAACTCCGCCCGACGAAAAACGCTATTGCAAATACTGCGGAGCGCAGCTGCCCGACAGCGGCAATGTCTGCATGGTCTGCGGCAGAGATCAGCAGCTCGATCAAAGCGGCGAACAGCCGCTGTACGGTCAGCCCCTGTTCGGCGGTCAGCCGCCGTACGATCAGGGCTACCAAAACCCCTATGCGGCTCAGTTTGCCGCAGTCGATCAGAATGAGGTTATCGCAGAGGGCGTCACGGCAGGTGATGTTCTGAATTTCACAGGTCCGTCCTGCTTCAGGTATCTCGGCGTTTATAAGCGGCAGCTCAGAAAAAACAGCAAGCTCGGCTGGAACTGGATGGCTTTTCTGTTCCCCGAGCTCTGGCTTTTCACACGCAAGATCTATGCCGCAGCGATCTCAATAGTGGCGACAAGGGTCATTTTTACGACAATGCTCAACATTATCATCGAGCCTTACATAACGAGCTCGAGCAATTATTATGAAGCGGTGTCGCGCCTTGTGGCAAGCGGCGGCTGGGTGATCAGCGTTATCGCATTTTGCTCGCTGCTGCTGCGGCTGTTTTTCGGCTTGTTCGGCGATTATATCTACCGCGAGACGAGCTTTAAGCGTATCAGAAAGCTCAAAAGCGAAAACAAGCTCAGCCGTATGGATATGCAGGCGGCAGGCTCTGTAAATATTTTTTACGGCTTGTTTGCGTATTTTGCGGAGTACGCTCTTATGCAAATAATTCTGGTCGCACTTCGGGCTATCGGAATTATCTGATTTTTAAAAGCTCAAAGGAATATCAACATATGAAAGGACGAATACTATGAACACTCAATCTAAGACCTGTCCGTCTTGCGACGCTGTGAACGACGGCGACGCGGTCTTCTGCCGTTGCTGCGGCAAGGAGCTGCCGAAACAAGCTCAGCAGACCCCTCCGCCCTACGGCGCATATCAGCAAAATCAGCAGACACCTCCGCCTCCGCCTCCCTACGGCACATATCAGCAAAATCAGCAAACGCCGCCACCTCCGCCTCCGCCCTACGGCACATATCAGCAAAATCAGCCGATTCCGCCTATTTACAGCACAGAACCGCCGGCAGACAGCTATGAGGGCGACATTTTCGGCACACCCGCTAAAGAGGTCGCGGCATATGTCGGCAGAAAAAACACATCAAAGTTCATGGGCGATTTTTATGACCGCGCTGCAACAGGCAAAAAAGTCGGCTTTAATGTTCCGGTTTTCCTGCTCGGTCTGCTCTTAGGCCCGCTCTATATGTCGTTTTGGTTCTTCTATCGCAAATGCAATAAGATCGGTGCGATCCTCGCGTCGATCGGAGCGGTGTTTATGATAGCCGGTATCTGCTCTACGATACCGCTGATCAATATGTTTTGCGATGTTGTAAAGAATGTTGCGAAATACGATGACAAGCAGTCCAACAGCTTCAGCTATAATTACGATTACGATGATTATTTCAAGGATTTTGAAGACTATTTCGACAGCTACAATGACTACTACAATAAAAATTACGGGATAGAGAACAATGCGTATGCGTCCAATAGTGACACGGTCGCTATCAACGGCAATCAGTACGATATATACGACCTCGGCTTTAAGCCCGAAGCCGCCATTCTTCCACTCGCCGTGTTGTTCGTCACAGGTCTTGCGTCGCTCGCACTCGCAATAGTTTGCGCAATGTATGCGAATGCGTGGTATCTCAAGGACATTCTGAGAAAAATATCTGAAATGAAGCAGCAAAACCCGATGATAACGGCCGATGAGATCAGCCGCAGGGGCGGTGTGGCTTATGCCGCCTGGGTGACGATATTGTGCATTGCGATATTTATCAGTATCGCTTATCCTATCGGATCTGTTGCTGCGCTAATCACAGCGGCGTCAAGTGCTTTGGTGTGAATCGCTTTATAAACTGAAAGGGAAAAAATTATAATGAAAAAGATAACGAAAGCCGTTATCCCTGCCGCAGGGCTCGGCACAAGAATGCTGCCCGCTTCCAAGGCTATCCCTAAGGAAATGCTGCCGATCGTCGATAAGCCGGCGATCCAGTATATCGTCGAGGAAGCCGTCGCGGCAGGCATTGAAGATATCCTTATAATAACCAACCGCGGCAAGGAAGCGATCGAAAACCATTTCGACCATAATTTCGAGCTTGAGCATAATCTCATTGCCAAGGGCAACGACGAAATGGCAAAAAAGCTCGATGAGGTCGCTCACCTTGCGAATGTCACATTCCTGCGCCAAAAGGAAACAGGCGGACTCGGAGACGCTGTCTATAAAGCCAAAAGCTATGTGGGCGACGAGCCGTTCGCGGTGCTGTACGGTGATGATGTCGTTATCGGCGATGTCCCCGCGATAGGCGAGCTTAAAGAGATCTATGAGCAGTACGGCAAGGGCGTTGTCGGTGTTAAAAATGTGCCGACAGAGCAGATCGGGAAGTATTGCTCGCTGAAGGTCGATATGATAAGCGATAAGGTCATGAAGGTATCGGATATGATCGAAAAGCCTCGGCTCGATCAGGTCATTTCAAATTATGCGATACTCGGCAGATGTATCCTGCCGCCGGAGATCTTCGATATTCTCGAAAAAACTCCTGCCGGAGCAGGCGGCGAGCTTCAGCTGACCGACGCTATGGCGACCTTGGCTCAGACTGTTGGTATGTACGGTATCGAGTACAGCGGCGTGCGCTACGATATGGGCAACAAGCTCGGCTTTATGATAGCCAATGTAGAGCAGGCGCTGCGACACGATGAGATCGGACAGGACTTTAAAAAGTACCTTTGCGATCTGCTCGGAAAGTAGAATAAAGCAGGATATACTTATTATATGCAATTAAAAAGCGGAGTTTTCAAAGCTCCGCTTTTTAATTTTATGCCGTCTTGTTTGTGCATTTTTAACAAATTCGGCTCATAATATTTTAACTTTAAGACGATTAAAACATTTGATTTTCGGTTGACATTAAGACATCGATTGTGTAAAATTAAAGTAGCATATCGGCGTTTTGTTTAATATTGCCGTTTTGTAAACTAGAAATTAAGGAGAGAAATCAAATGAGAAAGTCTGTAAAAAGAATCATAACAGTGATTCTTGCCATGGCGATGGTAACAAGTATGTTCGCTATGACCGGCATTTCAACCGGCGCTTCGGCTGATACAACAGGCAGCGGTACAGCTATTCTTTCGTTCAATACAAGCGGAAGAAACTACACATCGAGCTGGGGCGCGGCAACAGAATGGACAGGCGGTACCTCGAGCGGTAACGGCGAGAATATGCAGAACGGTCTTGTTTCTTCGGAAGACGGCAACCTGCTTATCACCACACCGGGCGACACAGGCGCTAAGATGATTCAGCAGCAGCTCTACGGCGACCAGAGTAAGGCAGCGCAGAACTCTTATAAAGAGGCGATTGCCGCCGAGGGCACCTCCACAACAGGTAAGGCACTCTATTTCACACTTACCAACAGGTCCACAACGACCTCGCTCAAGTTCGGCTACACAGTGACCATTCCGGATGTCGGAACATACAACCGCAATGGGTCATATCAGTTTGTCCTCGGTCCGGGTGAGTCTAAGATCGTTTCGCTCACACTTGACAGCGGTAAGACATTCCCGTCAACAACAGTTGTTGATAATATAACCTATAATGCATATATCAGCTTCGGCTTCAACGCTATCTGCACGATCGACGGCATTAACTGGACTCAGAACAAGATCGACGCTGTTGTAAGCCCGATCATGCTCGCAGACGCAAGCGCAGTCCCCAGCGATCCGACTGTTGTAACTACAACAACCTCAGCCGCGACCACCACTACAACACAGCCGACAACTACAACCACAACACAGCCGGTCGATCCCGTTAACGACGGTATCAGTGTCACAGGAAAAGCGGTCAAGGGCGATAACGACGGCGACTTCGGTATCGTTTACACCCTTGCCGACAATAAAAGCGGCGTTTGGGCGTTCGGTCAGACTGTTTACTTTGACAATACCAAGGTTCAGCTCGTCAGCGTTGACCATAACACTTCTCTCTTTGATGATTTATATGAGATAGATTCCACAGCGATTGACAAGGCAAACAACGACGGATATTTCTTCTACACGGCTTACAGATCGGTAACAGGCTCGAATATCACTTCGACCGGCACTATCGGTACGCTTTGGTTTAAGCTGAAGGACGGCGTCTCGCAGACCGACGATCTCACGATCCGTTCTGTCGCGGAAGACGGCTACAACTTCAAGGTTGACGCTTCCAACAATATCACAAATATTGACGCTGCTTATCCGACAGTGACATTTAAATATACCAGCCTCAATCCGATCGTTTACGACGGAAGCTATGCGTTCAGCGCAAAGGGCGTCCTCGTTGACCGCGAGACAAGAACAGTCGGTATCCGTTATGACATCACCGAGAACACAAAGGGTATCTACTCGTTCGGTTTCGATGTAAACTTTGATAACACCAAGGTAGAGCTCGTTAAGTGCGACAACAACGACGAACTCTTCAACGATCACGGCTGGGATCAGGATGTTTATGATCTCTCCAACCAGAGAGGCCGCTTCTTCTATGTTGCATACATGGACAGCGCAAGCGATCAGGTAACAGGCGTAGGTCAGAAGGTCGGTACACTTTGGTTCAAGCTGAAGGACGGCGTTTCGGCAGATGAAGCTCTCACCTTCAAGGCTACTCCGAAGGTCGGCGGCTACAATATCAGAATGACAAACCCGGGCGACATCAGCACAGTCGTTGAGCTCAACGCATCTGTTGAAGACGCTACATTCTCCTACAACGATGTTGCAGGCCTCACTATCGACGGCAGCTATACATTCGGCGCTAAGGGCGTCATGATCGACGACAGCACAAAGACATTCGGCGTTCAGTATGACATCACAGCAAACTCCGACGGTATCTATTCCTACGGTTTCTATGTTGAGTTTGATAACACAGCGCTCGAGCTTGTCGGCGTTGAACACGAAAAGACAACATTCGATGATTACTATTCATGGGAGCAGTCGGTTTTCGATGACGCAAACAGCACAGGTAAGTTCTACTACGCTGCTTGGATGAACGATCCCGCAGATCAGATAACAGGTGTCGGCAAAAAGGTCGGTACACTCAAGTTCAAGCTGAAGGACGGCGCAAGCGAAGCTGATACACTCACCTTCAAGGCTACTCCGAAGCTCGATGGCTACAACACCAGAATGACCACACCGGGCGATGTAAATACTATTGTTGAACTCGATGCAACTGTTGAAACAGCAGCGTTCACCTATGCAAGCATTAAGCCGATCACTTATGACGGTGAGCTCGCATTCAGCGCTAAGGGCGTCATGATCGACGACAGCACAAAGACATTCGGTGTTCAGTATGACATCACAAAGAACACCAAGGGCGTTTATGCTTACGGCTTCTATGTTGAGTTCGATAGCACCAAGGTTGAGCTTGTTAAGTGCGCTCACGACACAGGCGTATTTGATGATTACTTTGCTTGGGATGCTGCAACATACGCTCAGGCTAACAACACCGGCAGATTCTACTATGCTGCTTGGATGAACGATGTTACAGCTCAGGTCGAAGGCACAGGCAAAACGATCGGTACTCTCCAGTTTAAGCTGAAGGACGGCGTTTCCGAGTCTGACGCTCTCAGCTTCATCGGCACTCCGAAGCTCGACGGATATAATGTCAGAATGACCACGGCGGGCGATGAGACAACGATGGTTGATCTTAATACAACTGTTGATGCGGCTAACTTCACTTATGCAAGCCTCAAGCCCACAACTACAACCACTACAACTACAACCACTACAACTACAACCACTACAACTACAACAACCACAAAACCGCAGCCGGGCAGTGCTGTTGTTGAGTCGGAGTCCGCAGTTTCGGGCGACACTCTCACAGCTACCTATAATCTTACACAGAACCCGGGTATCGCAGCTGCAAGAGTGAGCGTTTCGTTCGACAACAGCAAGGTTGAGCTTGTTATGGTCGGCAACGGCGTTGTATTCGGCGGCAGTGAGATCAACACCGTAACAGACGATGTTATCGCAGCAGCTAACAGCGCAGGTAAGTTTATCTACGGTGCAGTCAGATCGACAAACACAGATACAACTGCAACAGGCAAGATGTTCTCGCTCGTGTTCAAGCTGAAGAACGGTGTTGACAATGCAAATGTTGTTGTAAAAGCAAGCGTTCCGGACGGTTTCTTCGCAAATATGAACGAAGATAAGATCGAAGTCAGCAATATCGCTGATATCATCGCTTCGCTCAGCCGTGCAACTACTACAACTACAACCACAACAACAGAAAAAGGTATGCCCGGAGATGTGAATCTCGATGATCAGGTCAACCTCGCTGATGTTCGTGTGCTTATCAGTGCTATTTCCAGCGGCACGGTAGATGATTTCTCGGCTCAGGCTAAGAAGAACGCCGATGTAACTTATGACGGTATGGTCGATCTTGCCGATGTTCGTAAGCTCGTTTCGGCTATCGCAAACGGCGATCTCTCTTCGCTCGATAAATAACCGATCGGTTCAGTATTAACCATAACAGAAACGGTCTGCTTCGGCAGACCGTTTTTCGCGGCAACGGGGATTTTGCTGTTCGTGATTTTGAACAATAAACCAAAGATTATTTTTTACAATTCGCTGAAATTAACGGATAAGCCCAAAAACAGAGGAAAAATTGAAGAATTTTTATTGAAAAAACAATCAGAAGTTGATATAATAGACTTGAACTGTTGTAAGATATTTTTTTCTTGCAGAAAGTATAAAGGAGGATCTACATGAAAAGATTACTGTCCGTTTTCATCGCCACGATCATGGTCGTTTCGACCTTGTATTGCGGCGCCGTTGTATCCAAGGCGGATACCACGGTTAGTGATTGGTCAAGCGGCATGAGCAATGTTACTTTGGTTGGTAGCAGTGTATCGGCTCAGGTCGCAGATTTTGCAGGCAAAAAGGCACTCGAAGTAACACACAGTGTTTGGAACAACCTTGAAGAGAGTCACTACGCTAAGATCGCTGTTGATCTCAGCGGCGCGACAGATGTTTCGGTTGAAACTTGCTATTCAGGCTGGAACGCTGTAAAGGCGCACATCGGTATCGAGGTCGGCGGCAAGCTTTATTGGGACAATCCGTATAACGACGGCATTATCCCGAAGTCAACGACCGAGACTTACACCACGATATCGCTTGTCGGCAGAAAGTTCCACGGTGTTAAGGATTCAAAATTCGGAGCATCGAACGGCGAAGTCCTCAGCATCACAGCAGATGTTATCCCGCAGATCACATCTATTATTATAAGACCGTCAAACCATCAAAGCGCAATGAAGGTTTATGTCGGCGACATTGTAGCTGTCGGAAAGAGCTCATCCGACCCGACAACGACTACAACAACCACAACAAAGGCGGCTGACCCGACTACAACTACAACCACCACAAAGGCGGCTACCACAACTACTACAACAAAAGCAGCCGATCCGACAACTACCACAACTACCACAAAAGCGGCTACTACAACTACTACCACAGCGTCGCAGAGCGGCAGCACAGTTCTCATCGACTGGGATAAGAACAACAACTACTATATTGCAAACGGCGGCACAAAGGGTGACGGCGATGTCACTATCAATGTTACCTCAAACATCAGACACATCAACTCATGGAATAACAACACAACGGGCGGTACAGGTATTAAGTTCACAGTAACAGCGAACAATGCCGATACAACGATGAAGGTCGAAATCGGAGGAAAAGAAAAAGGATTCACAGCAGTCTCACAGGGCAGCCACGAGTTCACATTAATGTTCGCAGACTACGGTGTTACAGCAAGCACTTCAACTGAGATCAACTTCTACTTCACAGGCACTGTAAGTGTAACGCTCAGCGATATCGTTCTTCTCACAGGCGGCTCGTCCGACCCGACTACAACCACAACAAAGGCGGCTGACCCGACTACAACTACAACCACCACAAAGGCGGCTACCACAACTACTACAACAAAAGCAGCCGATCCGACAACTACCACAACAGCGTCGCAGAGCGGCAGCTATGTTTCCACAGGTGTATATCTGCCGGCAACAGCGTCTGTTTGGAACGGCGG
>CAVGWP010000018.1:0-2144 GCA_963633095.1 bacterium
GTGCGATACTATATATAGACAGCCGAAAAAAATATTGATAATTTTCAAAAAAATTTATTGACGAAATGCATTAAATAGTATATAATTCTATTGGTTATGCGAAAAATCCCGCATTGGCTTACTTCACTGGCGTTTCCTGCGCCGCATCATTACGGGATCACAGCAGAATACAAAAACAAACGGAGTGTGATAATCATGTTAAGAACTTACCAGCCTAAGAAACTTCACCGTAAAAAGGTACACGGCTTCAGAAAGCGTATGTCCGACGCAAACGGCAGAAAGGTTCTCGCGCGCAGACGCGCTAAGGGCAGAAAACGCCTCAGCCACTGAGATTTAAAGCAGGTGGTCAGTTGAAAGCGTATAAGCCGCTTGACCTTAACAAGGATTTTCGGCGTGCGTATTATCGCGGACGATCGTTTGTCGCGCCCGCGATCGCAGTATATTTTGTGAAGAACCGCCGGCAGGAATGTCGGCTGGGGCTCACCGCCGGAAAAAAGATAGGGTGCGCTGTTGAGCGCAACCGAGCGCGCCGTGTTATGCGGCACGCATTTTGCGAGCTTTTGAAGGAGCAAGAGATCAAAAGCTCTCTTATCGGGTACGATGTCGTGATCGTTGCGAGGACAAAGGCTGTATCAGTCAAGAGCACTGTGATAGAAGCTCAGCTTCGCGGGATCTATGAAAAAGCAGGCATTATAAAATGAGATATGTTTTTATCTTTTTTGTGACGCTTTACCGCAAGATAATCTCTCCGCTGAAGCCTCCCTGCTGTCGGTTCACACCGACCTGCTCGGAATATGCGATCGGAGCGTTCAGGCGATTCGGCGCAGTCAAAGGCTTATGGCTTGCAATCAAAAGGGTCTGCCGATGCAACCCGTTTTGCGACGGCGGATACGATCCTGTCCCGACCGAGTGGACAGGCTTCAAAAAGCGCCGATCCCGCTAAGGGACATGCCGTGCGGTTACGCTTTATAAGGCGGATATGCCGTCACTGCGGCTGTGCGCTGCTCAGTCGGCTGTGATGTTTACGGCTGCGGCAGTCAGCGGCGATTCCACCGATTTTAACTTAAACTTAAGCTTAGCGACAGGTACTCGTACAATACGGCGATTCGGTGCAGTCGGCTCCGGTTTGTCGGCTCTGTTATGAAAGGAATAACCTGATGGGAATCTTTGATATTATATTTTCACCGCTCAAATATGCGCTCGAAGGGCTCAATGCCGTTTGCGGATACTATGCGGTTTCGATCCTCGTTTTCACGATCATCGTCAACCTTTGCCTTATTCCGCTCACTATCAAGCAGCAGAAATCGACTGCGAAGCAGGCTCGTCTGAAGCCGAAGCTCGATGCGCTCAAGGAAAAGTACGGCAACGACAAAATGAAGTATCAGACAGCGATGCAGGAGCTGTATCAGCGTGAAAATGTCAGCATGACAGGCGGCTGCCTGCCGATGATGATCCGCATGGTGCTGCTGATGGGCGTTTACAGCGCGATCAGATCCATGATCTACAATACGGACGGCACAACAAAGATCGCAGCAGGCACATCTGCATACAATCTCTTCGGGATCGACCTTGCGTCTACACCGCAGTTCTCCACCGACATTATCAACAGCTTTCAGTGGGTTTGGCTTATCCCGATCCTTTCGGGTGTTGCCGCATTCGTTTCTTCGATGATCTCGACCGCTCAGCAGAAGCATAATAATCCGCAGGCAGACATGGCAGGCGGCTCTATGAAGATGATGATGCTCATCATGCCGATCTTCTCGATCTGGATCGCGTTCACCGTTCCGGCGGCGGTCGGTCTTTACTGGATCTATTCAAACCTCGTCAATATGGTGATAATGCTCGTTGTAAACCATGTGTATGCTCCCAACAAGCTGCTCGCTAAGGAGACCGTTAAGTCGGGCTACAAGCGCAGACAGCTCGAAAACGAAAAAATCAAAAAGTCGGCAGATATTTCAGCCGACTGATCAGACGCCGCTTTCAGGCGGTCTTTACAGCGCCGACGCCCTCGGGAATTATTGGTTTTCGTGATTGAGGGCTTGAGCGCAACTGAAAGGAATGACAATTTAAATGGTAAAACAGGCAACCGGCACCGGCAAAACGGTCGAGGAAGCTATGGCGGCAGCCAAGGCTCAGCTCGGTAT
>CAVGWP010000018.1:2154-19273 GCA_963633095.1 bacterium
ACATTCAACAGCCGCATAAGAAAACTCTCGGTCTTTTCGGAGGCAGTCCCGCTATGGTGACGCTTTCGGTCGGCAAAGAGGATAAACCCGCAAAGCCGCAGAAGGCGGCAAAACCCGCAAAGCAGGAAAAACCCGCACAGGCAGATAAGTCCGCAAAGCAGGATAAGCCGCGCAGACCGCTTCCGCCCGAAAAGAAGAACTCGGCGGACACGGGCGTTTCGGCAGACGAAGAAGCTGTTATGACTGAGCTCAGCGAGGGCAGCGAGGAGTATACCGCGCTTGTTCCGACGATCAGCTACCTTAGCGATATACTTGAGAAAATGGGCGTTGAAGAAGCTCGGATCACCGCATACAAGACCGCTGACGGTTATGAACTTGCGATCGACGGTAAGGGACTCGGCGTTGCTATCGGCAGAAAGGGCGATACTCTTGATTCGCTTCAGCATCTCTGCTCGCTTATCGCAAACCGCGAGCATGAGGATTATCTGAGAATAACTCTTAATCCCGGCGGATACCGCGAGAAACGCAGAAAAACTCTCAGCGACCTTGCCGAGCGTACCGCTAAAAAGGCGATCGAGAAGGATCGCAATTATGCGCTTGAGCCGATGAATGCTTATGAGCGCCGTATTATCCATAATGCGGTTCAGCCGATCGAAGGTGTTATGAGCTGGTCGGTCGGTGAGAACGATCGCAGACGTGTTATTATCGGTACTTCGATGGATCAGCGCAGTTATCGCACGGATTCCCGCAGCGGCGGATATCGCGGCGGCAGAAACGATCGCAGAGGCGGAAGAAATGATCGCCGCGGCGGAAGAAGAAACGACCGTCCGCAGTATTCGCAGACTCCGACCCGCGAGCCCCGCAAGGATACCGCAGATCTCCCTCTCTACGGCATAATCAAATAAGGCAGCAGAGCTGCTTTGCCGCCGACGAAGTCGGTTTGCCGCCGACGAAGTCGGTTTGCCGTGGGTAGATATCATCTTATCCGACATTTAATGCTCGACCGTTAGCACGGTTGCTATGCCGTGGAAAGATATCATCTTATCCGACATTTAATGCTCGACCGTTAGCACGGTTGCTATGCCGTGGAAAGATATCATCTTATCCGACATTTAATGCTCGACAAGAGCCTAACTTCTTGTCGGGCATTTTTTGTATCCCACTGCAGAAACTCCCCGCGGCATATCTGCGGCATTGCCGCCGTCTTGCCCTCCGTGGCAAAGGGACTAATTGAGGGGGTTGTTTCGGGGTGATACACTGTATATTGTGTATTTTTCAGACGGTCGGAATTTTAGAGAATATGCTTAAATCGGACGAATGCTTTTAAGCCATATCGCACAAAAAATATCACTATTTAACAAGAAAAACACTCGATTTTGTGATAATATATGTCGTACAATAAGGGAAAAAGCCACTTGCGATTGTGCGATTTGCACAAAAGCGTGGTCTTTGGTTTGTGAAAGCGTAACAAAATTAGGTCGTACTTAATTCAAAAACGCTTAAAAAAACAGCAAAAAAATCTTAATTTTTTTGAAAAAAATCATCCCGAATTACCGCATAGCAAATTTACCGTACCGACGATGTAAATTGCGAAAAACTGCCAAAAATCTTAAAACAGGAGAAATGTGCAATGAAAAGATCAGCAGCAGCGTTGTTATCGCTGATACTCGCGCTTTCCGCGCTGACGGTCCCTGCCTACGCCGAAACGGCTGAGCAGACGGCTGCCAACGCGACTGCGGCTACGACAAGCGTTGAGCCTGAAAAGATCGAGTACAACGAACACGCCACCTACAGCGAGTTTCTCGACAGTGTGAACGGCACGCCCGACGCGACGCAGGAGATCGTGCTGGACGCATCGAAGATCACTGCGAAGAGCTCGGGAGTTCAGCTCAAGCAGGACTATGACGGCCACAGCGGCACCTCGGTCTATGCAGGCGAGGAGGACTCGATCACCTACACGTTCGATGTTCCCGAGGACGCGATGTACAATCTGTATATCGAATACCATACGGAAAGCGGCAAGAATGTATCGATCCAGCGTGAATTTCTTGTGAACGGTTCGCTTCCTTACGATAAGGCGGCGCAGTGCACATTCAACCGTGTCTGGGTGGACGACACCGGAACGGACGACGGCTCCTTCAGAAAGGACGCATACGGCAACGACATCCGCCCGACCCAGGTCGAGAACTATTCCTGGACGGGAATGTACGCTTATGACTACCTCGGCTACGAGGCGTCGCCGCTGAAGTTTGCGTTTAAGAAAGGCACAAACACTCTCGAGATCAAATCGGTCAAAGAGCCGATGACGATCGGCTCGGTCAAGCTGACACCGGTCCTTGAGATGAAGAAATATAAAGACGCGCTCAGCTCCTATGAGCAGCAGGGTCTGAAGAAATACGAAGGCGACGAGGTTTTTGTTCAGGCAGAGAACCCGACCTCCAAGTCGGACCAGACACTTTATCCCTCGGCGGACACTTCTTCCTGCTCGACAACTCCCACGCAGGATTTCAAGCAGATCATCAATATGCTCGGCGGTTCGAGATGGCAGTACGCCCAGCAGTCGGTAACTTGGACGATAAACGCTCCCGAAGACGGACTTTATAAAATAAATATCAAATTCAGAAAGAACCTGTATCAGGGTATGCTTTCCTGCCGCAGCCTGTTTGTAAACGGCGAGATCCCGTTTGAAGAGGCTGAGAGCCTCAGATTCTCTTATGAGACAGACTGGGCGCTCACCGGTCCGCAGACCGAGGACGGCGAGGATTGCTATATTCCGCTGAAAAAGGGCGACAACACCATTTCGCTCATGGTCACACAGGGCGTTCAGGGCGAGTATATCCAGAAGGTGTCGGACGCTCTTACCGAGATCAATGAAATGTATCGTAAGATCATCATGATCACAGGCTCTTCTCCTGACGAAAACACAGACTATAACCTCGACACTCTGCTTCCCGAGGTTGTTGAAAACATGAGCACTCAGGCAGACGCGCTCGAGTATGTCGTCAAGGGTATCACAGCATACACCGGCGAAAAAGGCTCGGCGTTCAGCTCGCTTGATACGCTTGCCTATCAGATGCGCCAGTTCAATAAGGACAGCGAGCTTATCACAAAACAGCTCACACTGTTTAAGACAAATATCGGTTCGCTCGGTACTTGGGTAAACGATGCCGGCAACTCGCCGCTTGAAGTCGATTATATCTCGATCAGCGCGCCGGACGGCGGCAAGGATTCGGTGCAGTCGGCGACAAAGAGCGTCTTCTCCGACATTGCTTTCGGCGTTACACGCTTTATCGGCTCGTTCCTCATCGACTATGATGCGATCGGCAACACAAGCAAAAACACCGACAAGGACAAGACCATCGATGTCTGGATCTCCACCGGACGCGACCAGTTCCAGACTCTGCGCGCGATGATCAACGATAAATATACCAAGACCACGGGCAACGAGATCAACCTCTCGCTCGTTAATATCACAGCACTTCTCTCCGCAGTCGTTGCGGGAATCGGTCCCGATGTCGCTATCGGCACACCGAAGACCGAGCCTGTCAACTTCGCTCTCCGCGGAGCGTGCGTCGATCTGACGCAGTTCGATACATATAATGAAGTTTCAAAGCGTTTCATGGAACAGGCGCTTATCCCTGCGACTTATGACAACGGCAAGAAGTCCGGCGTCTACGGTCTGCCGGATACACAGTATTATCAGGTAATGTTCTATCGTAAGGATATCCTCTCCGAGCTCGGACTCGGTGTTCCGAAAACGTGGGACGATGTTATCAACACGATCACCGTTTTGAATAAGAACAACCTCGAGTTTGGCTTGCCTGTTACAACAACGCTCGACCCGACAGGCGGCTTGCTCACATTCTATTCGCTGCTGCTGCAAAACGGCGGTCAGATGTTCAAGGAAGACCGCACCGCGACCGACCTTTATTCGACAGCCGCAACAAATGCGTTTAAGATGTGGACAAACTTCTACTCGAACTATGAGCTTCCGCTCACCTACGATTTCCAGAACCGATTCAGAACAGGTGAAATGCCGATCGGTATCTCGCTGTATACATTATATAATACACTCGTTGTCGCAGCTCCTGAGATCAACGGTCTGTGGGATTTCACAACTATCCCCGGCACGATCCAGGAGGACGGCACACTGAATGTTTCCAACTCGCTTTCTTCGACCTACACGATCATGCTTTCCGACTGCGATAAGAAAGACCTCGCATGGGACTTCATGGATTGGTGGACATCTGCCGACGCGCAGGCTGAATACGGTAAGGAGCTTGAGTGTATCATGGGCCCGTCCGCTCGTTACAACACCGCGAACATTGAAGCTTTTGAGCGTCTGCCTTGGACAAGAAAAGAGCTCGATAAGCTGAAATCTCAGCTCTCCAACACTCGTTCGATCCCCGAGATCCCGGGAAGCTACTTCCTGCAGCGTCATATCAACAACGCCTTCTATTCGGTTGTAAACCAGGATACCGATCCGAAGGATACGCTGATGGACTACGCTAAGACGATCGACGAGGAGATCACCAAGAAACGCAGCGAGTTCGGTCTGAAGACCGCCGCTGACGTACAATAGCGGTAAGCGCAACGGAGGAAATAATGAAAGATATGACTATGGCGGCAAAACCGCCTAAGAAGCTGAGAGAAAAAGCCTCTTTCGGCAAGCGATTCAAGCAAAACTGGGATTGCTATCTTTATATGGCACCCTACGGCATAATCTTCTTCATCTTCACCATTCTGCCGGTCTTGATGTCGATAGTATTGAGCTTTACATACTTTAATATCCTCGAGTCGCCGAGATTTATCGGTCTTGACAACTATATGAACCTTCTGGCGAACGATGATATCTTCTTAAAGGCAGTTCAGAACACCCTGCTCATCGCCTGCATCACAGGTCCTGCCGGCTATATCGGCGCGCTGATGTTCGCATGGCTGATAAACGAGCTTTCGCCGGTCATGAGAGCTATCATGGTAACGGTGCTTTATGCGCCGTCGCTCTCGGGCGGTGCGATAGCCGTCTGGCAGGTAATGTTCTCGGGCGACGCTTACGGTTGGGTAAACGGTATTTTGCTCAACATGGGCGTTATCAACGAACCTATCCAGTTCCTGACGGACACCAACTATATGATCTGGATCTGCATTATCATTCAGGTCTGGATGTCGCTCGGCGCAGGCTTCCTTTCCAATGTTGCGGGCTTCCGCTCACTGGATCAGTCGCAGTATGAAGCCGGCTATGTAGACGGTATCTCGAACCGTTGGCAGGAGCTTTGGTTTATCACTCTGCCGGCAATGCGTCCGCAGATGATGTTCTCGGCGGTCATGAGTATCACGAACGCTTTCACGGTCGGCTATATCTCGACTGCGCTGTTCGGAAATCCGTCCACCGATTATGCCGTCCACACCATCATCAACTCGATGGAGGACTACGGTAATACGAGGTTTGAAATGGGCTATGCCTGCGCGATCGCCGCGATACTGTTCGTGTCGATGGTCGCACTCAATCAGCTCATTCAGAAGGTCCTCAGAAAGGTGGGACAGTAAATGGCTAAAACTAAAGCTCTGGATCCGTCGAAGATCCAAGTCGATAAGATCAAGCCCTCGAAAAAGGTGTTTAATCCGGGTCCCGGCCGTTCGAGATGGGGCAATATCATAAACTTTTTGTTTATCTGCCTTGTCGGCGTGTTCATGCTTTTCCCGCTTGTCTATGTCATAAACAATGCGTTCAAGCCTATGGACGAGTTGTTCATGTTCCCGCCTAACTTCTTTGTACGCAACCCTACTCTCGATAACTTCACAAACATCTCGGTTCTTATGAGCCAGTCGTGGATACCGTTCTCGAGATATGTGTTCAACACCGTGTTTATCACAGTTGCGGCAACATTTTTCCACATCATCTTTGCGTCGCTCGCGGCGTATGTGCTTGAAAAGCGCGATTTCCCCGGCGCAAAGCCGATCTTCAAGGTCATGGAGGTCTCGCTTCTGTTCACAACCACCGCAACAGCGATCCCGAACTACATTATTATGTCGAAGCTCGGCATGATCGATACATACTGGGCGCTGATCGTTCCGTATATCGGTTCTTCCATGGGTCTTTACCTTATGAAGCAGCACCTTTCGAGCACCGTGCCTAACGCGCTGCTTGAAGCCGCCCGTATCGACGGCGCGAGCGAGCTGAAGATCTTCCGTTCGATCGTTATGCCGCTTGCAAAGCCGGCATGGCTGACAATGATGCTCTTCGCTGTCCAGACAATGTGGTCGCAGCAGGGTGCATCGCAGATCTTCAAAGAGGCGTACAAACCGCTGACTTATGCGCTCAACCAGATCGTAACAGGCGGTGTTGCGCGTGCAGGTGCGGGCGCGGCTGTCCAGCTCATTATTATAACACCGCCGATCTTGCTGTTCGTGCTTATCCAGACACAGGTTCTTGATACGATGGCATCTTCGGGTATGAAGGATTAAGGAGGCGTTGATATGAAAAAATTCTATAAGAATATCGTTCGTGTCATGCTCGTCTGCTTATCCGCAATGTTTGTAATGCAGATTCCGGCAAGCGCTTCTTCATCGTATAAATCCTATGTTTATGACAACGAACAGTCAATGTACTATTCGGCTCCCGAAGCGTCGTCCTTCACACAGACAGTCGATATCAAGGACATTAAGGACGCATCCGGCAAGGCGCTTACCCGACTGGAAGAGCCCTCCGATGTCTATGCGTCATACGACAACAAGCTCTATATCACCGACCCGAAAACAAACCGAATAGTCGTCATCACAAAGGACTATCAGTTTGTTCACGAGATCACAGGCTTTAAAAACACTGTCACCGAGCCGGACGGTTCTAAGAGAACGTTTGACGATGTTTTCTCCGAGCCGACAAGCGTTTTCGTCGATAAGACGGACGGCAGCATCTACATCTGCGACACAAAGGGTCTCACAGCGGATAATACTCCCTCGAATGTGGCTGAAACGCTCGATTCCTCGCTTTCGCACGGCCGACTTGTTCAGCTCGACAAAAACTACAACCTCGTGAGAGTTATCTATGATGTTCAGTCGAAGGTCCTGCCGGATAGCTTCGCTTTCCAGCCGACAAGAGTCGCAGTTGACAGTATCGGAAGAATTTTCGTTGTGTCCTACGGTTTCAACAGAGGTCTTATCGAGCTGGATACAAACGGCGAGTTCGTTCAGTGCCTCGGCGCACCGGACGCGACCTTCAACTTCTTCGAGAAGGTTCAGCGTTTCTTCGCAACAGATAAAGAGCGTGAATCGATGAGAGACTTTACTCCGACCGAGTATAACAACCTCGATATCACCGATGACGACTTTATCTATTCCACTATCGACGCTTACGATACCGCGTCGGACGGCTTGCAGACAAAGTTTGTTCAGAAGCTCAACGCTAAGGGCAACGACGTGTTGATAACAAAGGAGCTTGAGCCGTACGGCGACTATACCAATATAACCGATGGCGAGTATACAGGCCCGTCCAAGATCGTTGATGTTTCCTCGCTGGACTACGGTATGTATGCAATACTCGACCGTTTGCGCTGCCGTGTGTTCGTTTACAACTCGGAGGGTCAGAACCTCTTTGAGTTCGGTGCTCCGGCGGACTTCTCGGATAACTATATCCGCGCTTATGTTGACGGTACTCTTCAGCGTCCTGTCGCTATGGACTGGATAGGTTCGACCTGCTATGTCCTCGACGGCGATAAGAAAACTCTGAATGTCTATGACCTCACAGAGTACGGCGAGAAGATCTTTGAAGCAACAAAGTACCATTATAATAACGACTATGATTCGGAGGGTGCTCTCTGGGAAGAGATCCTCACCCTCAACAACAACTCCGCGGCTGCCAAAAACGCGCTCGGTCAGGTTGCTTACCGTTCGGGCGATTGGGACACCGCAATGAAGTATTTTAAAGAAACTTATAACACCGAAAGCTATTCGAGAGCTTATAAGTTCGCAAGAAAGGACGCTATCGAAGCCCACTTCGGCGTGGGACTTGCAGTGATAATCCTTGTTATCGCGGCGATAGTCGTTCTGAAAAAGCTCTATAAAAAGTTTGTTCCGGCGGCGGACGAGCGTTCGTACCGCGGTCAGGTGGCGTATGGCAAGAGCCTTATCTTCCACCCGCTACACGGCTACTGGGAGCTCGCACGAGAGGGCAGAGGCGGACTTGCCGCCGCAAACACGATCCTCGCGGTCGCAATGGTCGTCAGCCTTATCCAGGCGAGATTCACAGGCTTCGCATTCGACCCGACAGCAGAAAAAACCAATATGCTGCTCGAGTTTGCAAAGATCATCGGTCTGGTCCTGCTGTACAGTGTGTGCAGCTGGTGCGTAACGGCTCTTATGAGCGGTGAAGCAGGCTTCAAGACGATCTATATCAGCACCTGCTATGCGCTTGTGCCGATGATAATTTTCTATCCGATCTCAATCGTGCTTTCAAATGTCATGGCGCTCGACGAGGGCAACCTTTACAGCCTGTTTATATCGGTAGCGCTCATCTGGACATTTGCGCTGATTTTCTTCGGAACAATGCGTATTCACGATTACACGCTCGGCAAAACGATCGGCGTCACGGTCATCACGATCTGCGTTATGCTCCTGCTTGTGTTCCTTGTAACACTGTTTGCGGCACTGGTTCAGCAGATGATCGAGTTCGTTACAACGATCTCCAACGAGCTGGCAACACGAGTGTAGGAGGGGAGTTAAAATGAAAAAATTAGTATCATTACTGCTCGCAGTAACGCTGATGGCATTGTCGCTCGCCTCTTGCGGAGAGGTCAAAAGCAAAAACCCCTCCCGACCGGACGATATCCCGATGCAGGACACATCTGCAGCCGATCTTTCCAATACGACATATAATGTCGTCACTGAGAACGATAAGCTGAAGTTTGAGTTCAACGAGCTCACAACGGATATAAAGATCACAGATAAATCCAACGGCTATGTCTGGACGACTGAGCAGACAGCGGACGACGGCACAGTCACCCGCGGCAACGTGTTCACACTCGACTACTATAATACTTCCGGCTCGAGCACCGTTTCGACTTACTCCTCCTCGGCGGATTCGGTCGAAAAGGGTCAGTTCAGATTCGAGTATATCGACAACGGCGTTAAAGTCACCTACGGTGTCGGTGATATTTCGTTCACCGTTAAGTGCCCGCTCCAGATCGTAAAGAGCCGCGCCGATAAGTTCATCGAAAAGATGACAGAGGATCAGAAATATACCTTTGAATCCTACTATAAGCTCGTTTCGTTCGACGCGAAAACAGCGGAGGAGTATCCGACCGCTGAGGTCTACACCAGCGAGCTGTACTCGGCAGAAGAGATAGAGGCTCTTAAAAAGCAGTATCCCGATGCTGTGAAAGAGCCGTGCTACTATCCGTCCACAAAGATCGACTACTATGCAGTCGCAGAGCTCAACCCGCTCTTCGAGTCGCTCGGCTATACCGATGATGACGCCGCTATCGACAATGCAAACAGCTCGACTGCTATGACGCAGGCTGAGTTCAAGATCACAATGTACTACACGCTCGACGGCGGCAAGCTCACGGTTCGTATGCCCGAAAGCGAGATGTACAATCCCGAAACATATATTATCGACACATTAAAGCTGCATCCTGCACTTACCGACTTTGCGGCGGCTCAGCAGGGCTACTTCCTGCTGCCGGACGGTTCGGGTTCTGTAATGAACTTCACAAACGGCAAGGATGTCACCCGTTCCGACCCGGTTTACATCAATATGTACGGTGTCGATCCCGCCCGTTCGATCGCGGAAAAGACCGCTTATTATAACGATCCTGTTTTTCCGGTCTACGGTGTCTGCGTCAAGAACGGCGATCAGAAGAACGGCTTGTTTGCGATAATCGAGAGCGGCGACGCCTTCGCAGGTATCACAGCCCGTTCGTCCGATGCGTCAAGAACACGCAACGTTCTCTATCCGGAGTTCAGAATAAGCGAGAAATCAACACTTGAATCGTTCGGAAGCGACAGTGAGGGAACACAGGGCTACACGATCTATCAGTTCCAGAGATACCTCGGCGATATCACTGTCAGCTACAATTTCTTAAACGGTGAAAGCTCCGAGTATTCGGGCATGGCGAAGGTCTATGAGCAGTATCTGTTCGGCTCGAACCTCACCGAAACTCAGACTAAAAACTATTATTCGACCATTGATCTTATCGGTTCGGTAAGAGGAACCGCCAACTTCCTCGGCGTTAATTACGACACCGACATCGCACTGACTACATACGAAGAAGCCCAGACCATCATCAAAGACCTCAATGCCAACGGCATGACGAATATGAATGTCAAATATGAGGGCTGGACAAACGGCGGTATTACGCACGGTTATGTTGACAATGCGAAAACGGCGAGCGTACTCGGCGGAGAGGACGGATTTAAGGCTCTCCTGCAATCGGCGGCCGACCTTAAAGTGGGACTTTATCCGGACGCTGAAGTTCAGTATGTAATGGGTAAGAGCCCGAGCAAGTCCGACCGCACCGAAAATCTCGACCGCACGGACGGCGAGGTGCTCACCTATGACGACCTTACCTTCCAGCCGTACACCGACAAGGTCTATAAGCGCGGTATTCTCAATATGAACGCGCTGAAGAACAACCTGAACGGCTACCTCGGCGTTGTCTCCGGCTTCGGACTGAAGACAGTGTCGCTCGGTCAGATGGGTAAGCAGGTCAATGCAAACTATAAGCGTACGGAGGATTACCTTGAGCGTCAGGAAACGCTCGAAAACCTCGAAGCGATAATGAAAGAGAAGTCGGAAGCCGGCTACAGCATTATGGGTACGGCAGGTATCGGAAAGCTCGGTAAATACATGAGCGTTATCAATTCGATGCCGGTCAAATCCGCGGGCTACGATAAGTGCGACTATTCGGTTCCGTTCGTCGCAATGGTTTACAGCGGCCATGTCGATTACACAGGCGACGCTATCAACCTCTCGAACAACGACCGCAAGGATCTTTTAAGACTTATCGAAAACGGCGCCGGCGCTCAGTTCACACTGACAGGCACCTACTACGATGAGCTAGGCGCGACCACGGCATACGATAAGTTCTCGACTGTTTACAGCGAGATCAAGGAATCGGTGCTGGAGGACTACAATTACTTAAAGACCGCGATGAAGGATACCTACGGTCAGAAGATCACAAACCACAGACAGCTCGCAAGCGGCGTTTTCGAGACGACATTCGCAAACGGCATTAAGGTGACGGTCAACTACAACCGCACAGCATATAAATCGGGCAGTCTGTCCGTTGATCCGCTCGGATATACTTTAACAGGAGGTGCAAACTGATGGCGACACAAGCAAAATCGATCCCCGAATTTAAAAAGCACAAGCATTCGCTCGAATCGAAGCAGCGTAAATACGGTTATGTGTTCACACTGCCGTTCGTCATCGGCTGCATCGTGTTTGTCGGATATCCGCTTATCCTTGCGATATTCTACAGCTTCTCCGATGTAACCTTTGTCCCCGGCAGCGGTCTGACAATGAGCAACTTCGGCTTGCAGAACTATCAGAGTATCCTCGGCGATAACATGGACTTCAAAACAACGCTCGTTTCGTCTATCGGCGATATGCTGATAAACCTGGTCGTTGTTGTAATCTTCGCCTTTTTCATGGCGAGTATCCTCAATGCCAAATTCTTCGGCAGAGGCTTTGCAAGATCGGTCATGTTCATGCCGGTCATCATCTCGTCCGGTGTTGTCGCAACACTGACGACTAACGACCTCGCAGGCTCACTGATCTCCTCGGGCGACAGATTCGCCTCTACCGGCGGCGAGCAGGTCACGACAGCGTTCGGCGATATGCTGCTCGACCTCGGTCTCGGCGAAACGATGACATCGTTTATCACATCATCGGTCGATCGTATCAGCACGATCACGACCCTTGCGGCAGTCTCGATAGTTATCTTTATCGCAGGTCTGCAGAGCATTTCCACCTCGGTCTACGAGGCGGCGTATATCGAAGGCGCGACACCTTGGGAAACCTTCTGGAAGATCAGCCTTCCGATGGTATCTCCGATGATCCTGCTCTCGATCGTCTACACTGTTGTCGATTCGTTCACATCGGATTCAAACCCCGCTATTGCGATGCTTCATAACCTGCTCGCAAATAAGGGTGAATACGCAACGGCGTCGGCAATGGCAGTTATCTATTCGTTGATAATCCTCGTGATACTGGGAATTATTTTCGCAGTGCTCTCGAAGATCATCTTCTATCAGGATTAAGGGAGGGAATAAAAATGAGTACACTCACAAACACTCAGCCGATCACTCCCGAGATGATGCGCAAAAAAGCAAAGCAGGCAAAAGCCAAGAAAACGGCGGCTCATCTTTTCATCTCGATAATCCGCTGGATCTTCCTGCTCGGAATGTGCTTTGTCGTTCTTTATCCGCTTTTCCAGAAGGTCATGATCTCGTTCATGTCCGTCGAGGATATGTATGACGCATCTGTAAGCTACATTCCGAAAAACTGGACATTTTCCAACTACTATAACAGCACCGGAACAAACGCGTTCGACGGTCTCGGCGGTTGGGAGACATTCGGCAATACATTCTTCCTCACTCTTGTCTGCTCGCTGCTCCAGGTAATCAGCGCAACGCTTGTCGGCTACGGTCTTGCACGTTTCAAGTTCAAGCTAAACGGCCTGATCTTCGTGTTCGTTATCATTGCAATGCTGCTTCCGCCTGATCTTCTGTTTGCTCCGCGTTTCTCGATGTTCTCGAATATGAACATGGTTGGCGACAGTATGATCCCGATGTTCTGCTTCGCAATAACCTGCACAGGTTTGAAATGTTCGCTGTATATCTTCCTCATGAGGCAGTTCTTCAAGGGTCAGCCTAAGGAGCTGGAGGAAGCCGCCTATGTTGACGGCGCAGGCCCGTTCCGCACATTCATCTCGATCATGCTCCCGGGCGCGTTCTCAATGATGGTAACGGTTTTCCTGTTCTCGTTCGTATGGCAGTGGCTCGATACCGCATATACCTCGGTATTCTGCGCTGATATCAAGCTCATCTCCACACAGTACGGCCATCTGACACAGCACGGCGGTATGGGCGCTCAGCTCGCGGGCAACGCGGCTATCGGCTCATCGCTTATCACAAATGCCGGTGTCGTTATGATAATCCTGCCGCTGATCGTGCTTTATGCAGTCGGTCAGAAATTCTTCGTAGAGAGTATTTCCCGAAGCGGCCTTGTAGGTTAACGGCGACTTACGATCCCGACTTATAAACCCGAAGATCCGCGCTCTGTGAATATCTTGTCTGCAGAGCGCGAGAAATAAAAATCGGACGCATATGCGAACAGTAATGCGTCTTGAAATCAAATGGAGGTATATTAAATGAAATTGGCAAAAAGACTTTTAGCGCTTGCTATGGCTGTCATGATGTCGATTGCCGTAGCATCCTGCGGCGATGACTCGTCAAGTTCTTCGGCAACGGCAACAGATGTTACAACAACAGCTGCCGCCGCCGAAGAGACGACAACAGCCGCCGGCAAGACTACATCCGCTGCTGCATCGAGTGACGGTGCTGCATCCGGCGGCGCAACTATCGACACGGGCGACGGGCTTGCGGCTCTTCCCGATATCGAGAAGAACGCTAAGACATACGACGCTCCGACAGACAGTAAGCGTCCGTCAAGCTCATTCATCAGCTCTGTAAAGGGCTACAAGCTCAAGATCAAGCATCCGTGGAACTTCGCAGGCTCGCTCGACCCGAATAATGCTTCACTGAAGTATTATAAGGCGGCTGAGAGCTATGTCGAAAACAAATACGGCGCAACTATCGAAGAGGTCGGCGTATTCCAGGACTATAATAAGAATCTTCAGGGTGAGATCTCGGCTAATAAATTCGAGAATCAGATCTATGAGGTTCAGTCCTTCAACTTCGCGTCCTACATCAAAAACAACTACATGAAGGATCTTCGTACCGCTAAGAATACCGCTGCTGTAACCTTCAGCGAGTCGTGGTACGATTTTAACACCACTCAGATGGCGGCAGTCGGCGGCGGACAGTACGGCTGGACTTCGTTCGATGTTGAGTATATCGTTCCGACAGGTATTCTTTATAATAAGAAGCTCGTCAAGAACGCTAACCTCACCGACCCGACCGTTCTTGCAAGAAAAGGCGAGTGGACATGGGATAAGTTTGAGGAGTATGCAACAAAGCTCACAACTTCGAGTGTTGCAGGCTTCCGTCTGAGTGCTAAGGACGCTACCTCGCTTTACAGCTCGCTTATGACATCACTCGGCACAAACCTTGTTGATGTCACAAAGGGCAAGGCTCCGACTTCCAATGTTTCCACACAGGCAGGTCAGGACGCTCTCGCTAAGATCGAGACATGGGTCAAGAAAAAGATCGTCACCTACAATGCAAGCGAAGATTGGTCGCAGAACAAAAAGCTGTTCTCCGAGGGCAAGGTCGGTATGGTGCTCGGTTCGCACGATACCCTCAAGTCCTGCACAACTTCGGTTATGAAGAACAATGTAGGTATGGTTCCGTTCCCGACAAAGTCGGCTTCCAAGACATATAAGAGCGTTCAGAACATCACATTTATGTCGTTTATCCCGAGCTATTATAAGGACGATAACGAGGCGGCTAAGATCCTCTTCCTGCGTGACGAACAGCTCCAGCAGCTCTATCGTTACAGAGAGCAGATCTTTGTGGCTCTTTATAAGACTTATAACCTCGATAAGGAATCCATGTCGATGACTTATATGATCAAGTACGGTTCAAAGGATCCGTCCGGCGTTAAGTACGGTAAGTATGTCAGCGCGGCGAACATCCTCGATCCGGATGGTTCGGATTCCGACGGTACACCTAACCTTACTAAGATCGTCGCTCCTGTTCTTGCAGGCGGTTCTGCTTCCAAGCAGATCTCCTCGTATGCGAGCGCGCTCCAGAGTAAGTATAACAGCCTGTGGGGCAGCAAAGTCTTCACCGGTAACTACGATTACAACAAATAAACCGCCGGCAAAGCCTCCCCTGTGTAAGGGGAGGCTTTTTTGTGTATAGCCGAATGTCGGGGCAACGAAGCTGCTATGCCGGCGGCAATGCCGCCGTGCGTGTTTGTTGACAAAACAAATCCTTGTGTGATATAATGACAACAAAAAACACATAAGGAGAACATATGAAGTATTTTAAATTTACAGAAGAAGAAAACAAAAAGGCACTTGAAAGGTGCGGAATGACTGCCGATGACGCAGCCAAGGCGTGGCAGGATGACTATTACGATGATGATAAGTTTTTCAGGTTTATGAGGGCAATAGGTGTATTTATGCCGAAAAAAAAGCGTCAGGCACATATATATTGAAGCCCGATGTTATGGGCAAACTAATGAAAATCCGAGAGGATGCTAAGGTTCTAATTAAATTTAATAAAAACACACAAAAGGAGGATGATATCTTTAAGTTCGAAACAAACTATAGAGATGGTTTTGCTACATTAGTATTAAAAACCGGTGGATTATCGATAGAAGATGAAAAAGATAGAGAAGCGTGGAGTGAGTTAATGACACTTTGCACTTACATCGAATTTGGAGTAGCAGCAGACGAAGGAGGAGAGTGGGTGCGTGTTGATTTCGAGATAGCCGACGCGTTTATCCATATACCCGACGAGAAAAAGGAGTAGAAAATTATAAAAAACGTATATTCGGAAGGTAAAAAACAGCCTTGTCAAAAGACGAGGCTGTTTTCATTTCCGGTTAATTTGTTCCAAAAATTCGTTTTTTAATTTTGGGTGCAATTTGGGTTCGGAGGGGGTGCAGTTTGCTGTCAAAAGGGGTGCCTTTTTTCGAGCTACTGCACCCCCTATATAGAGATTGCTCAAAGATTAAAAAGCCGCTTCGATTTATCATTCACGAACTGTATAACGGGTCCGGAAATAACAACCGTGATGATCGTGCAAACCCCGAATTTTCCACCAAGCAAAACACCGGCTGCAACCATAATGGCATCCGGCACCATGCGGACTGTTTTCACCTGCCGGCGGTTCTTTTCCGCCGGGGACAAAGGTAACTGCCTCATGCGTCCTGCTTGTTTTGTAAACTGAGAATTTTCGCGGTCACGGCTCCTACAACAAAATTAACAAGCGTCCACATGATCGTGTCGATAATTGCCGACTGAATGGACATGGTCTTCATAATCGAATACTGTGAGAAACAGAAATATATCTCCGTCAGGAGGGCAATGACTGCCGCCGCCTTTGCGCCCTGCAGAGGCTTGAAGAACTTCCCCCACAAAATAACGGTCGCTATCAGAAAGCCATGTGCGACATTTGCCATCAGCATCGTCCCGACATTGACGGGATCTCTGGAGATCAGGGTAATGGTCTCCGGTGAAAGCTCAAGAAACTGCCCCAGAAAGTCGTGGAAAAAGGTGGCGTATATTGCTATCGTCAGAGCCAGCACCGTCACCGTTCCCGCCAGCGCCGCCAGAATAAAGTTGATTGCTTTTTTACCCATAAGTGATGCCTCCTATCACACACGAACGATGTAATCAGCCTTTCGCTTCGCCGCTTCACCCGGTGCAGCGGCAGGATATCCGAGCGCAATGCTGCCAACGCCGCGCAGCGTTTCGGGCAGTCCCCATTCACGCAGAAGAGCCTTGCCCTTTTCGCTGTCGAATATCTCCCGCTCCCTGTGTACCCACACAGAGCCAAGCCCCAGCGATGCTGCGGCGAGCATCATGTTTTCCAGCACACAGCTCCCGTCCTCAACGAAGGTGCTTGCCGTCCCGTCTGCCAGCACGAGAACGATGACCGGCGCACCGTAATATGGGTCGTTGGTGCTGCCCATCACACCGGCATTCAGTTGGGCGATCTCTTTACGGTACTTATCCGAAGTGACCGCTATGATCACGGGTGATTGATGTCCGCCGCCGGTCGGAGCGTAAGTTCCCGCCTCAAGGACTGCATCGAGCAGCTGCGTCGGAACGGCATCAGGCTTATAGGCTCGGACAGCTCTGCGTGTTTTGATCGTGTTCAGTACTTCGTTTGACATAGCAATGCCTCCTTAAAATATAAAAATCGCCACACACTCACAAGGAGTGTATGGCGAAAAATGAGCTTGGTGTCTCAGAAAAATCCATAC
>CAVGWP010000019.1:0-19233 GCA_963633095.1 bacterium
TCAGGTTCCGCACTACAACTATGTGGGCGACTCGGTGCTCGGCTTTAAATCGCACATGGGCGCAGGCTCGATCACCTCTAATGTGAAAAGCGATAAAACTCCGGTGAGCGTTCGGGTGGACGATGAAAAAGTCGATACAGGCTTTAAAAAATTCGGTGCGATCCTCGGCGATCATGTTGAGATCGGCTGCGGCACTGTTTTGAATCCCGGCAGCGTTGTCGGCAGAAACACAAGCGTTTATCCGCTCTCGATGGTGAGAGGTTTTATTCCTGAAAACAGTATTTACAAGCACATAGGAGAGGTCGTCGGAAAAGAGATCTTCTGATAACCCCAAAAAAGCAAACCGACTGATGAAAATTCATCAGTCGGTTTTTATATATTCAACACTCTTTTCAAATAAAGCTGCAGACTGTATCTCCCATTTGCGAGGTGGAGACGGTTTTATGGCAATCGTCTGCAATATCGGGGGTACGGCAGGAGCTCAGTGCCTTTGCGACAGCCGTTTCGATAGCGTCCGCCGCTACCGACTCATTAAGAGAATAGCGGAGCATCATGGCGACTGACAGAATGGTTGCGAGCGGATTTGCGATCTGCTTGCCTGCGATGTCGGGGGCTGAACCGTGGATCGGCTCATAAAGTCCGAGCGAGCCTTCCGACAGTGACGCAGATGCCAGCATTCCGATAGAGCCGCTTATCATTGACGCTTCGTCCGACAGAATATCGCCGAAGATATTTGATGTTACGATAACATCGAACTGACCCGGATTGCGGACAAGCTGCATTGCACAGTTATCGACATACATATACGACAGCTCGACCTCGGGATACTGCTTTGAAATTCTTGTGACAGTTTCTCTCCAAAGGCGGGAGCTTTCAAGCACATTTGCTTTATCGACCGAGCAGACCTTGCGGTTTCTCTGCATTGCGATCTTAAACGCTGTGTGGGCGATACGCTCGATCTCGGAAACGCTGTAACGCTCGGTGTCGAACGCGGAGGGCTCGCCGTTTTGCTCGTCTCTTCCGCGGACGCCGAAATAGATACCGCCTGTGAGCTCGCGCACGATCATTATATCAAGGCTCTCGCCGATGATCTCATCTTTAAGGGGAGACGCGCTTTTTAGCGGCTCGAAAATAGTTGCAGGGCGCAGGTTCGCATAAAGTCCGAGTGCGGCTCGAATACCGAGCAAGCCTTTTTCGGGACGGTTGTTGCCCGGTTGAGTATCCCACTTCGGGCCGCCGACTGCGCCGAGCAGGACACTGTCGGAGCTTTTGCAGCTATCGATAGTCTGCTGCGGGAGCGGAACGCCTGTTTCATCAATAGCGGCACCTCCGAGCAGCTCCTCTTTATAGCTGACCTTAAAGCCGAATTTATCTGCGGTGCGATCAAGCACCTTAACGGCTTCATTCACTATTTCGGGGCCGATACCGTCGCCCTTTAAAAGTGTGATCTTATATTCGTTCATATTTAAAAACTCCTTTATTCAGCCTTGCTTTTGATAGATCTGTTGATCGCGCAGATAACGCCCTTGATAGACGCTTTCATGATATTGTGATCCATGCCGACACCGTAGAATATTCTGCCGTCGGGCGCTTCAAGCTTGATATACGCGATAGCCTTACTGTCGGCACCTGAATCGAGCGCGTGCTCCGAATAGGTGACAAACTTATAATCGGAAATTCCGACTGTTTTGACCGCGTTGAAGAACGCATCGATCGGGCCGTTGCCCTGCGCCTTGATACGATAGTCATTGTGGTGATAACCCATAACGCCCTCAAAGGTGGTCGTGCCGTCGTCGTTATTGCCAAGGCGGTGGCTTTTGAGATTATACGGCTCATGAACTCCGAGATATTCGTTGCTGAAAATGTTGAACACTTCCTGTGCTTTCAGCTCAACACCCTTTTCATCGCATACCTTCTGGACAACTGCGCCAAATTCGGGGTGCATATCCTTAGGCAGGTCGATACCGAAATTGTGTTTCATAATGAACGCCGCACCGCCCTTGCCGGACTGCGAATTGATACGGATTATCGGCTCGTATTCTCGTCCTACATCCGCAGGATCTATCGGCAGATACGGAACCTCCCAATAGCCTGTATCGTGTTCCTTCATATAGTTGACGCCCTTGTTGATAGCGTCCTGATGAGAACCTGAGAACGCTGTGAAAACGAGCTCGCCCGCATAGGGATGACGCATATCGACATGCATTTTGGTGCATTTTTCATAGATCTCGCGGATCTTAGGCATATTCGAGAAGTCGAGCTTCGGATCGACTCCCTGAGAAAACATATTCATTGCGACGACCATAACATCGGCATTACCTGTGCGCTCGCCGTTGCCGAAAACAGTACCTTCGACGCGCTCTGCGCCTGCGAGCATTGCAAGCTCCGTTGCGGCAACGCCTGTGCCTCTGTCGTTATGCGGATGAATACTGATTATTGCGCTGTCGCGGTGCTGAAGGTGCTCGCAGAAATACTCGATCTGGTCGGCGTAATTATTCGGAGTTGCGCCCTCAACGGTATTCGGCAGGTTTAAAATGACCTTGTTTTCAGGGGTGCTGCCGAGTGCTTCAATAACCTTATCGCAGATAAGGACAGCGTTTTCGGGCTCTGTGCCGGAAAAGCTCTCGGGAGAATATTCATAGCGGATATTCATATCCTTATCCTCGCGGTTCTCGGTGAGCTCGCGGATAAGCTTTGCACCCTCGACAGCTATATCTATAACGCCCTGCATATCCTTTTTGAACACGACTTTACGCTGAAGAGTCGATGTTGAATTATAGAAATGGACGATAACATTTTTCGCGCCTTTGACCGCCTCAAATGTTTTGCGGATAAGGTGTTCACGAGCCTGGACGAGCACCTGGATAGTCACATCGTCGGGGATAAGATCCTGCTCTATGAGTGTGCGCAGGATCTCATATTCTGTTTCGGAGGCGGAGGGGAAACCGACCTCGATCTCTTTGAAACCGATCTCGCACAGTGTTTTGAAAAACAGCACCTTTTCTTCAAGGTTCATCGGATCGATAAGCGCCTGATTACCGTCTCTGAGATCAACGCTGCACCAAACGGGAGCCTCGGTGATCTGCTTATCCGGCCACTTTCTGTTCGGCATATCGAGCGGCTTAAAAGGTCTGTACTTTTTAAACGACTGGTTCATACTATCTGTCCTTTCAAATGAAATAAAAAACATGATTTACACATAAAAAATAAACGCCCCATAAAAACTATGGGGCGAATTGATCGCGGTACCACCCAAATTCAAAGCGGATTTACATCTCGCTTCCTTTGAAACCTCCAACAAGGTCAGACATTTTAACGCTGTCACACGGCCCGCCCTACGGTTTAAAATCAAGCGGACAACTCGGGGATGAGTTATAACGCAGGCACGCCGTCCGTTCTCACCAAACACGGACTCTCTGAACACGCTTATGCGCCTTGTTCCCGTCACAGTTTTTAAAAGGGGTTATATTTTTTATATACCACTATTATATACTTGCAAAATCGGCTTGTCAATACCTTTTTCGCAAAAATATCGAATACTGCTATGCTTATTTCATTATAGCACCGAGGTTTGCACCCGAGACATTTCTTGCATAGCGAACGAGCCAGCCGGACTTGACTTTCGGCTCGGGAGCAACATATTCAGCCCTGCGCTCACTGAGCGTTTCATCGGAAACACGGACATTAACGCTTGCGTTCGGGATATCAATATCAATGATATCACCCTCTTTGATAAGTCCGATGTTTCCTCCGCTTGCGGCTTCGGGGCAGACATGACCGATAGATGCGCCTCTCGACGCGCCGGAAAATCTGCCGTCGGTTATAAGCGCGACTGTTTTATCGAGCTTCATGCCTGCGAGAGCGGAAGTCGGGTTGAGCATTTCGCGCATACCGGGGCCGCCCTTCGGGCCTTCATAGCGGATAACGACGACATCGCCGTCCTTGATCTCGCCGCCGTAGATCGCGGCTATTGCATCGTCCTCACTGTCGAACACTCTTGCAGGGCCGCTGTGGCACAGCATTTCGGGTGCGACGGCACTGCGCTTTACAACACAGCCGTCGGGCGCGATATTGCCCCAGAGGATCTGAATTCCGCCTGTTTTTGAATACGGATCTTCAAGCGGGCGAATGGAGTTTGTATCGAGAATATGTGCGCTGCCGATATTCTCTGCTATACTCTTGCCTGTTGCGGTGAGCGCGTTTGCATCGATAAAGCCGCCCTTTATCAGTTCGGACTGGACAGCAGGGATACCGCCTGCGGCATCGAGATCCTGCATATGCGTCGGGCCTGCGGGAGCAAGATGGCAAAGGTTCGGGACCTTTGCGCTCATTTCATTGAACAGCTTGAGATCGAGCGCAACGCCTGCTTCGTTTGCGATCGCAAGCAGGTGAAGAACGCTGTTTGAACTGCATCCGAGAGCCATATCGCATGCAAGAGCGTTTTTGACCGAACGCTCATTGACAATGTCGCGCGCTCTGATGTTCTTCTCAACAAGGTTCATTATCGCCATGCCTGCGTGCTTTGCGAGCAGCATACGCTTATTGCTGACAGCCGGAATAGTACCGTTGCCCGGCAGTGCGATGCCGATAGCTTCGCAAAGGCAGTTCATTGAATTTGCGGTGTACATACCCGCGCATGAGCCGCAGCCCGGGCAAGCGTTTGTTTCGCATTCGGTGAGCTTTTCTTCGTTGATGATGCCTGCTTTATATGCGCCGACAGCCTCAAACAGCTTCGAGAGCGAGACTTCTGCGCCGTCGTAATGGCCGGCGAGCATAGGACCGCCCGAGCATACGACTGCCGGAATATTCATTCTGACCGCCGCCATGACCATGCCGGGGACGATCTTATCGCAGTTCGGGATAAGAACAAGTCCGTCGAGCTGATGAGCCATTGCCATTGTTTCAACGCTGTCCGCGATAAGCTCACGAGAGGCAAGCGAATACTTCATTCCGACATGGCCCATTGCGATACCGTCACACACGCCGATAGACGGAATAAGCACCGGTGTTCCGCCTGCCATGCGAACGCCCGCCTTAACGGCGTCGGCTATTTTATCAAGATGAAAATGACCGGGGACGATCTCGCTGTGCGCGCTGACAACGCCGATCAGCGGACGGTCGAGCTCTTCCTTGGTGTAGCCCATTGCGTAGAACAAGCTTCGGTTCGGCGCACGCTCTGCGCCTTTGGTAACATTATCGCTTCTGAGAGTCATTTGGTTCACCATACCTTTTTAAAAATAATGCGAGGCGGCGGAATAGCCGCCGCCTCAGATACTGAAAATCAATTATTTTTTGAGCCAGCTCATCATCTTACGAAGATCTGCGCCGACCTTCTCAAGCTGATGCTCGCTTTCCACCTTACGTGTCGCAAGGAACTTAGCCTTTCTGCCCGAAGAAAATTCCTGCATGAACTCGCTTGCAAAAGTACCGTCCTGAATTTCGGAGAGAACTTTTCTCATTTCCTTACGAGTCTCCTCAGTGATAAGGCGCTTACCTGTGCGATAATCGCCGTATTCCGCAGTGTTGGAGATCGAATAACGCATCATTGCGAATCCACCCGAGTTGATAAGATCAACGATGAGCTTCATCTCATGAATGCACTCGAAATAAGCCATTTCCGGCTCATAGCCTGCGCCGACAAGTGTTTCAAAGCCCGCTTTCATAAGCTCTGTAACGCCGCCGCAAAGAACAGCCTGCTCGCCGAACAGGTCGGTTTCGGTCTCTTCTCTGAACGATGTTTCGAGAATACCTGCTCTGCCTGCACCGATACCGCAAGCGTATGCAAGCGCATAGTCCTTAGCCTTGCCCGAATAGTCCTGATATACAGCGATAAGGCTCGGAACACCCTTACCCTCGAGATACTGGCTTCTTACCGTGTGGCCCGGGCCCTTAGGAGCGACCATGATAACATCGATATCCTTACTCGGAGTGATGAAATTGAAGTGGATATTGAAGCCGTGAGCAAACATAAGAATGTTGCCTTCCTTCATGTAAGGCGCAACCTGCTCATTATAAAGATCAGCCGCAAGCTCATCGGGAACGAGCATCATAACAACATCGGCAGCCTTTGCAGCGTCCGGTACTTCCATGACTTTAAGACCTGCTGCTTCTGCTTTTGCCCAGCTCGAGCTTGTCTTTCTAAGGCCGACTACTACATCAATGCCGCTTTCATGCAGGTTCTGCGCATGAGCGTGGCCCTGCGAGCCGTAGCCGATGATAGCGACTGTCTTATTCTCGAGCAGTCCGAGATTGCAGTCAGCGTCATAATACTTTTTAATCATTTTAATTAACTCCTTCACACAATATTTTTATTTAAGATCAGCCCTTGGGCTAAAAATCTTCTTCCGATTCGATTCCGCGAGACAACGCGGTGATACCTGTTCGGCACATCTCGATAATGTTATAGTTGCCGAGCATACTGATCATTCCGTCGATCTTTTCGGGCTTACCTGTGAGCTCGAGGATCATACTGTCAGGCGAGAGATCGACTATCTTTGCTTTATAGATCTCTGAGATCTCGCGGATCCTTGCCCGCTCGGACTCCGCCGCCTCGACCTTCACAAGCAACAGCTCGCGCATAACACTGTTTGACTTATCAAGCTCGAAAACTGATGTGGATTCGGTGAGCTTCTCTGTCTGACTGATGACCTGCTTCATCGAAGCGTCGTTGCCGGTGGTCGTGATGGTGATTCGGGAAATGTCAGGGTCGTTGGTTGCGGAAACCGTCAAGCTGTCGATATTGAATCCGCGCTGGCAAAACAGCAGCGATACTCTTGCAAGAACGCCCGAATGGTTTTTAACGAGAATACTGATTATTCTTTTATTATTATCCATATCCGAACCTCCTTATTCGGTTATTATATCGTTGACTGTACTGCCTGCCGGGATCATCGGCAAAACCTTTTCCTCGGGGTCGATAGCGCAGGCGATCCAAACCGGCTTATCGGTGACTTTAAGAGCCTTGTCGAACGCTTCGTTGAACTGATCGATCGACTCGACGCAGAAACCGACACCGCCGAAGCCCTCGATGACCTTGACATAGTTTGTTTTGCGATAAGGCTCACTGCAGGAAAAACGCCTGCCGTAGAACACGCCCTGCCACTGGCGAACCATTCCGAGAACATTATTATTGAGAATAACCGTTATAACGGGGAGCTGTTCGCTAACCGCTGTCACAGCCTCATTCATGTTCATGTGGAACGAGCCGTCGCCGGTTATATGCACAACTGTTTTATCTCTGTATGCGCTTTTTGCACCGATCGCGGCACCGTAGCCGTAGCCCATTGTGCCGAGTCCGCCGCTGGTTAAAAATCTGTGGTTTTTCTTATGGCGCAGATACTGCGCCGCCCACATCTGGTGCTGGCCGACATCGGTGACAAACACCGTATCGTCATCGACGCGATCACAGATCGCATTCATCAGCACGCACGGGGTTATTCTGTCGTCACTTGTTACGGGCTTCGGAGCGTCCGCCTGCCATTTTGTTATCTGCTCGCGCCATTCGCCGTGATCGTTTTTCTTAACAAAATGCAGAATAGATTCCAAAAGCATTCCGACATCGCCGACCATGTGCTGATCGACATCGACATTTTTATCGACTTCGCTCTTATCGATATCGAGCTGAATGATCTTAGCCTTGCTTGCAAAATCGTCGGTGTTGAGCGCAACTCTGTCGGAAAAGCGGGTGCCTGCGGCGATAACGAGATCCGCTTTGGACACCGCGAGATTTGCGGCATAAGTGCCGTGCATACCGAGCATACCGATATTCCGCTCATCGTCATACGGAACGACTCCCGCACTCATCAATGTATGAGTCATGGGAATATCCGCACGGCGCATAAGCTCCGAAACAAGCTCGCCTGCGTCTGCCGCGGCAACGCCTCCGCCCATATAAATGATCGGGCGTTTTGATTCGTTTATCAATTCGGCAGCCTTCTGTGCTCCCGAAACATCTGCTGTTTTGACCGCTTCAACAGGGGGATGAGGTTCGTATTCCGCCATAGCTGCGGTTACATCCTTCGGAATATCGACAAGCACCGGACCTTTTCTGCCTGAGCCTGCGATCTCAAAAGCCTCTCTTAATATATCAGCAAGATCGCTTACATCTCTGACAACAAAGTTGTGCTTTGTTATCGGCATTGTGATGCCCGCAATATAGACCTCCTGAAAGCTGTCGCGTCCGATGAGGGGAGTGCCGACATTGCCGGTTATTGCAACCATGGGGACAGAGTCCATATAAGCAGTGGCGATACCTGTTACAAGGTTTGTAGCACCGGGACCGGATGTCGCAATAACGACACCTGTTTTGCCGGTGACTCTTGCGTAACCGTCCGCCGCATGGGAAGCACCCTGCTCATGCGCTGTAGTTACATGATGGATTTTGTCCTTGTATTCGTAAAGCGCGTCGTAAATATTCAAGACAGAGCCGCCCGGGTAGCCGAACACAGTGTCAACTCCCTGCTCCAAAAGAACATTCACGAGGATCTGCGAACCGTTGAGTAACATTAAATAACCTCCAAAACACTCATTAAAAACACTTAATATTCGATAAAATAAAAAAGCCCTTGCCTCTAACATAAAGAGACAAAGGAAATCCTCTGCGGTACCACTCTAATTGCCGAAAATCGACCAACTCAGCGACGATTTACAAAAAATCATCTGCACGCTATCGGGTGCAAGCCGCCCGCCCTTACTTTAGCCTATCGGAATTTCAGAGCAGATGCTCCGGGGAGACTTTCGCTATGGTTTCGCGTGCCGCCTTACACCGACCGACAGCTCTCTGGAAGCGCTCTGCCTGCTACTTTTCCCATCATTGCATTTGTTTTATCGAATTTTATTGTATTTTAGCACATTAAATTATCGTTGTCAAGCCCTTTGCCCGATTTTGAACAGTATTTTTTCGGCATAGCAACCATATGAACGGATATATGATAATAAGTGTGATATGCAGCAGCACCGATTTTAGAGGAATAAGTTTTAAAAAACTATTGAAAAAATGTCCCCGATTTGATATTATTATATAAGCTATAAAGAAATGAGGTATATTCAATGAGAGCTGTTATAACCGTTATCGGTAAAGATGTTGTCGGTATTCTTTCAAAAGTTTCGACCGCCTGCGCCGAGCATAATGTTAATGTAATCGAAGTTACGCAGTCGGTTCTTCAGGATATGTTCGCAATGATCATGATGTCCGATGTTTCAAAATGCAATGTTTCGTTTGACAAATTTAAAGATATTATGGATAAACTCGGTCAAGATAACGGACTTTCCATTCATGTTATGCACGAGAGTATTTTCAACTCTATGCACAGAATCTGAGTAAAGGACTGATCACTAATGCTGAATGTCGGAGATATTCTCGAAACGATCACCATGATCGAAGAAGACCATCTGGATATACGCACGGTTACTATGGGTATTTCGCTGATCGAATGTATCGACAGTGACATAGAAAAGGCGTGCCAAAAAGTTTATGATAAGATAGTTCGCTGCGCGGGAGAGCTTGTTCCTGTTTGCGAGCAGATCGAAAAAGAGCTCGGTATTCCGATAATAAACAAGCGTATCGCGGTCACACCGATCGCACTGCTCGCTTCCGCCTGTCAGGGGTCTAACCCAGTTAGATTCGCGCATGCTCTCGAGCGTGCCGCAAAGCAGGTCGGAGTCAACTTTATCGGCGGTTATTCCGCACTTGTCCACAAGGGGTTTGCCGCGGGCGACTATGCGCTGATCGATTCGATCCCACAGGCACTCGCCGAGACGGACAGAGTTTGCTCGTCGGTCAATATCGGTTCGACTAAGACAGGTCTTAACATGGACGCTGTCGCTAAAATGGGTCACATTATCAAAAAAGCCGCCGAAATGACGGCGGACAAGGAATGTGCCGGTGCGTCCAAGCTGGTCGTGTTCTGCAATGCACCTGAGGATAATCCGTTTATGGCGGGCGCGTTTCACGGAACGGGCGAGCCGGACTGCGTTATCAATGTCGGCGTTTCGGGTCCGGGTGTTGTGAGAGCGGCTCTTGCCAAATCGAAAGGGCTTGATATAACCGGTGTTGCCGATCTTATCAAGCGAACCGCATTTAAGATAACCCGTATGGGTCAGCTTGTTGCGCAGGAAGCGTCAAAGCGGCTTTATGTTCCGTTCGGAATAGTCGATCTTTCTCTCGCGCCTACTCCGGCTGTAGGCGATTCCGTTGCTCACATTCTTGAGGAGATGGGACTTGAGCAGTGCGGTGCTTGCGGTACTACCGCTTGTCTTGCATTGTTGAACGACGCTGTTAAAAAAGGCGGAGTTATGGCTTCTTCCCATGTCGGCGGTTTGTCGGGCGCGTTCATCCCGGTGTCTGAGGACGCAGGCATGATCAATGCTGCGAGAGCAGGCACGCTGACCATTGAGAAGCTGGAAGCGATGACTGCGGTCTGCTCGGTCGGTCTTGATATGATCGCTATTCCCGGCGACACGCCGGACGAGGTCATCTCCGGAATTATTGCGGACGAAGCCGCGATCGGTATGGTCAATTCCAAGACGACTGCCGTTCGCCTTATCCCTGCGATCGGCAAGAAGATCGGCGACGAGCTGAACTTCGGCGGTCTGTTCGGATCAGCTCCCGTTATGAGAGTCAACACCGCATCGCCTGCTGTATTTATCAGCAGAGGCGGTCAGCTACCTGCACCTATGCAGTCGCTCAAAAACTGATCAAAATCATGATAAAAGCCGCTCGGAATTTACCGAGCGGCTTTTACTTTATTGCAAACTGTTTTACGGTCATACACTTCCCGCTGCGATCATAGAGATAAGTATTCGCACATCGGAGAGGTTGGCATAGGTATCGGAATTTAAGTCGGCAGCTTTAACTTCATCTTCTGTAAATTCCGTTCCGTTTGCGATTTTTGAGATCATGGTGCGGACATCGGAGAGATTGACATAACCGTCGTAATTGACATCACCGAGAATGGTTTCCTTGATCGCAACTGAATTGATATTGTTTTTTAACGCATAATACTCGGCGAAAGAACCTGCTGCGCTGTAAATAGTGAGCGACGATGCACATTTGTAAAACACATAGTCAGCAATATCCTCAACGCTTCTTGAAATTGTCGCCGATTCGAGCGAAGTGCATTTGTAAAACGCATAGCCGTCTATTTTTGTGACACCGTACGGGATAGTTATCGATTCGAGCGAGGTGCACTCCGCAAAGGTAAAGCTATATATCGCGGTAACTGCGTTCGGGATGTTCACCGATTTTAGCGATGTACAACTGCTAAACGCACGCGAGCCTATGAATACTACGCTGTCCGGAATAGCAACATCTGTAACCGTCTTATTGTCGGCAAACGCATTTTCTGCAATAACCCTTGTTCCGCTTTTAATGCTGTAGCTGCCTGATACATTTTCTGCGGAAATCAGGCAATTATCTATATACAAAGCTCCGTTTTCCCAGTTTGACTGATTCTTATAAATTCCGGTTCCGGCAAACGCGTTGTTTCCTATATACACTACACTGCTCGGAATCTTTATTGAATTGAGCGAGCTGCAGCCATCAAACGCACACATTTCGATAGAAGTAACGCTGCTCGGGATGCTCACCGATTTAAGTGCGGAGCAATAACAGAACGTCCTCTCCTCTATCCTTGTTATACCGTCGGGCAGCGTCACGGATTCGAGTGCCGAGCAGTGATCGAATGCCTGCATCTCTATACTGTCAACACTGTTTGGGATGTTCACCGATTTTAGCGATGTGCAGTTGTAAAACGCCCACATTCGTATCCAGTTGACAGTGTCCGGAATGGTGACAGAAGTAACTGTTGTGTTGTCGCTGAACGCATTACCGCCGATGCAATTGATGGTGTAGCCATCCAGCACGCTCGGTATTTCGACGACCGAGTCGCTGCCTGTGTATTTTGCGATCTCGATGACACCATCGGGCCACACACGGTACTGATAATCGCCGGATGTGTATTCTGCCGCAGTTGCAAACGCCAGGGGGAATGCCGAGAAGATGAGAATAGTGATCACAAAAACTGATAAGATCTTTTTCATTTTCATTGTCGTTCTCCTTTTTGGTGCTTGTTTTTTGATTTATTATACCATGGAGGCGATAGCTTGTCAACACGATGCAACACATCATTGACAAGTCTGCACGCAGCAGATATGCTGCAAAATATAAAAAGCGGAGCTTTTAAACTCCGCTTTTTATCAGTCCTTATCCGCTCTCAAAACCGCGCCGAGCATAACTGTTGCGCCGTCAGTGCAATGCTCAGGTGATGAATACTCAGGCTCACAATGAGAAAGTCCATCCTTCGACTGAACGAATATCATCGTTGTCGGTACGACATAGGACGCAAACTGAGCATCATGGCCTGCTCCGGAATGGATATACTGGTGCTTTACGCCTGCTTCCTCGGCAGACGCTTTGACATAAGAAACAAGCTTCTTATCCCAATAAACCGTGTCGCGTTTCCAAGCTTTCACAACCTCGCACTTACAGCCGTTCCAATCCTTTTCGGCACAGCTTTTTACAATGCCGAGCACTTTTTCGAGTACCTTCGGGTCTTCATGCCGCGAATCAAACGAAAAATCGAAATAGTCCGGCACGCAGGTGTGAACGCAGGGATGGCAGACGACTTCGCCTGTTGTGTAAACAAGGTCCGAAACTCCGAGCTTATCGATCTCCTCGTGCAAATAGCAAAGTGCGCGGCTTGCGGCATAAAATGCATCGCGGCGTTTCGGCATCGGAAATGTGCCCGCATGGGTCGTCTGACCGTAGAACTTAAGTCGGTAGTTAAACATTCCGAGAACACAGTCTACAACGCCGATCTCATTGCTGTTATCTTCAAGGATCGGTCCCTGCTCGATATGTGTTTCAAACATATACTGATATTTTTCGGGACTGAATCGATATTTTTTATCACCTTTATATCCCGATTTTTCGAGCGCTTCTCCGAAAGTTTTGGTGGGATCAAGAATGCTCCTCGACGCCATCATATCCTCATATTTAAAATTCTTGCGAATATCCTCCGGCAGATAGTCGTAACAGACGATACCCGAAACCATCATTGCAGGCGGATAAAGCGAACCCTCTTCGTTCGTCCAGATCATTGCTGTGAGAGGGTGTTTGTGCTCAATGCCCTCCGCTGCAATCGTCTCAAGCACTTCCATTGCAGACATAACGCCGAGAATACCGTCGTAATTGCCGCCGTTTTTAACCGAGTCCACATGCGATGCCATAACAATGCGTTTCGCCGTGGGATCGGTTCCGGGCAATGTGGCATACATATTGGCGACATCGTCTATTTCAATAACAGCTCCGATCGCTTCCATGCGGCGTCTAAATTCCTCGCGTGCTTTCAGCGCAGGCTCGGACAGCGAGTATCTTGTGATACCGCCGTGGCCGGCATCGCCGAAACGGCTGAATGTTTTTATCTTATCGGTCATTCTGTCAATACTGCATTTATACATACAAAGGACTCCTTTCAGTTTTTATTCATATTCGGAAAAATCGGGTTTAAGGCAGTTGTCAAGCAGCTCGAGCAGCTCATCGGGATCAACTGTGTAAGCAAATTCGGTTGGTTCATCTGCGCACTCGGCGATCATGAGAAACTCATTTTCCCAATCGCTCAGGGATATCATGCCGATCGCGTTCTTTTTGCCGCCGAAGCGATTCAGCTCCGAAAGCAGTCCGCTCGGACGCACATATCCGTAGAGCCGTCCGCTGCCCGAGATCTTGAAAGGCAGCTTTTGTGCAAACGCTTTGCTGACTTCGATATTCACAGGAATCTCACTTATTCCCTTAGGCACTTTCCGCTGATAAAAGCTTATCAGTCTGAAATGGTCTGCCGGTATGAAATCACGCAATTTTATTCTCACAGCGTTCTCATATCTTTTAATTGCCATATCCGTTTTCCTCCTCTTTTGCAAACCGCTTTGTCAGACAACAGGCAATGAGTTTTTATATGTTTCTCTCAGCACCTTTTCGTCCGGGACGACAACACAGTTAGCTATGTTTTTTGCTTTCACGGCTATTTTCGGAAATAGCTCAAGCTCTTCTTTTGTGAGCGTTTCACGCTCTCCGAGCAGTTCGTCAACGGCATTTTTAAAGCTGTCAACACTGCCAAATCCACAGGCTTCGATTATTTCGCCGACTTTTTCAGGCTTTGTTTTCAAAACAAACCTTAAAAACTCGGGAAGCAGCAATCCGTTTGCTCTGCCGTGGTCGATATGTTTGAAATATGTAAGCGAATAGCCCATCGAATGAACGGCTGTTGTGCCTGTATTTGCAATGACCGCGCCTGCCATTGTGGAAGCTGTGAGCAGTTTTTCTCTCTGCTCAGGTGAAAGACTGCCGCTTTTCATATCGGCAAAGCAGGAGCAGATATCGCTTATACTTTTCACGGCGAGAGCGTCTGTTACAACGGACGCTTTATTTGAAAGCATACCCTCAACAGCGTGCGAAAGCGCATCTATTGCGGTGTTTATCGTTACATTTATCGGAAGTCCGCTCATATATTTATGATCGAGCAGCGCCAGCGACGGAAACAGCGACGGTGCGGCAAGGCTTGTTTTGGTTTTGGCTTCGTCGTTTGTGAAAAACACCTTCGCAATATTATCAGGCATAAGTTCGACGATCATCTTCGCAAGCTTTGCTCTGGGTTCACTGCCGTATGCAGGCGAAAGATAGCAATATTTCTCCGCTTGATCTTTAATAGCATCGATGATAGGCTTGCAGCCGTGTCCGACATTCAGGTTGACAAGCTGCGATGACATATCGGTGTAGCGGTTGCCCTCGGTATCCCACATATAAATGCCCTCGGCACGCTCGATCGGGATCGGATTTAAGTTTTTCTGCTTAGACCACGATTGCAGGCAATACTCTGTTTGCATTTTTTTAATCTCATTACCGTCCATAAAAATATCGCTCCTTTTTAATCCTGATCCTTACAAAGCATATTTCTTATATACAGTGCAAGGACTATTTTAACTTTATCTTCTTCGCTGAATTCAACCCCGAGCATCTCTCGGATCAGCTTCATTTTGTAGTTTATTGTGTTTCGGTGAACACCGAGTTTTCCCGCTGCTTCATTCACGCTGCAATTGCACTCGAGATAACAGCGAAGTATTTTGAGATCTTCCGCAGCCGAATGCTTTGCCGAATCGGTGAGCGGAGAAAGCACGCTTTTCTCGAAGTCAATGAGGATTTGTATATCATCAACACCGAAAAGCAGTTTATAAACTCCGAGATCACGATAGTTCATGATCTCCTGCTTTTGAAAATTTGCGGCCTTCATTGATGAAAGCGCCTCATGATAACCGGAGGGCACACTGTCGAGCCCGTGCTTTAAATCGGAAATACCGATATGAAGTTCTGTATCATTGCATAGCTTACGAACTCCGTCGCGCAGGATCCCGACTGTTTTCATGATCGTATCGCTGTCCTGACGGCAAACTAATGTTAAATGGTTTTCCTGCACGAACACACCGAGAGGGCCTTCCGAGGCTCTTATTGCTCTGCCTGCCGAAAACTGAAGCTGTTTCCAGATCTTCGCCGTTTCAGATACGCCGTTTTGATACATTTCTGCGGTAACGACATTATAGCTACTGTCGCGGTGAAAGCCTCTGCGTTCTAATATCGGTTCGATCTCCGACCTATCGGATGTCGCAAATATCAAGCCTCTGAATGCATTTGCCAAGCTCAGCTCTGTTTCCTCGCTTGAGATGATCCTGCGGCAAAGTTCAAACATCATATCGATAATATGAATCTTCCACGGCAGTGAAAACAGCGGAAAGCCGTTTTTCTCGCAGAAAACTATCAGTTCAGACGGTACGGATTCGATATACGGTCCGAGGTTCACAATAAGCCCCGCCGCACCGTTTTCATAAAGGTGACGGGCAAAATCGATAAGCCAGCCGGGCGGCTTGTGCTTGCCGATACCCGTTGTCACGATGAGCTCATTGCCATGCAGAAATGCAGGGACTTCGGTGTCTTCCACCGCATGGACCCAACGAACGCCTTTATCAAGGCCGCTTCTGCCTGCAAGCAAATGCATATCATATTGTTTTTCGCAATTAGAACATAATGCTCCGAGTGTTATTGCCATAATATGCATATTTTCCTGACTGATAGTAATTTCTTTATTCGGATCATAGATAACAATGTCCGCGTCCTTGCCGGCTTCAACAGCACCTTTTTTATCGCAGCCGAATATACGGGCAGGATTTGCCGAGCAAAGCTCGACTGCTCTTTCAAAGCTGATCTTACCGTCGTTTGCAGCAGACAGCATATAGGGATACATATTCTCGATTCCGGCGCAACCGTTCGGGATCTTTCTGAAATCGTCCTTTCCCCAATCCTTTTCATAGCTTTGGAAAGGACAATGGTCGGTGGCTATCGTATCGATGTCGCCTCGCTTTATTGCCTCCCAGATAGCCTGTCTGCTTTCCTCGCCCTTCATAGGCGGCGAGCAGACGAAGTTTCTGCCGTCCTCGCGCTTATAGACATCGCTTGTGAACTCAAGATATTGCGGACAGGTTTCGGCATAGATCTCATAGCCCTCATCCTTCGCGCGCGTTACTTCTTTAACACCGTCTTTATTCGCAAGATGCACGATATACAGCGGAGCGTTCAGCGACTTTGCCCATCTGATCGCTCTTTCATCCGCCTCGGCTTCGACAAATTCGGGGCGCGATTTATAATGATACCACGCGCTTGTTTTGCCCTCGGTGATATACCGCTCTGTGAGCATATTGACCATCTGATTGTTTTCTGCATGGACGCTGATCAAAGCACCTATCTTCTTTGCCTTTTCAAGTACCTTATAGAAAACACCGTCGGTCACACCGAAATCGTAAACCATAAACACCTTAAATGCTTTAGCCCTCCTTTTAAAGAGTCTTGCACGAACCTGCGGTGTGAACAGTTTTTCAAGCACACCCATGAGCGAGAATGAAAGAACACCGACTACACCGGAGAGGAAGATGCACACCCAAAGTATCTCGCGTGCTGTGTACTGTGTTCTTACCGCCTGCGAAAGCACAACTCCGAGTCCGCCGTCGCCCTGAAGCGTATCGACAAGGACTGCCGCGGTCACTGCCATAGGAGCCGCTATTTTCAGTCCCGTGAACAAAAACGGCACGCTCGACGGTATCAGCGTTTTAGCATAAAGCTCAAATTTGTTTGCATTATATGAATACATAAGCTCGTGGTTTTCCACCGAGACCGCTTTAAATCCGGCTAAAACATTTGTTGAGACGGGATAGAATGTGAGTATTGCGGCGATAACTATTCTTGCTTTATCGACATCCTGTGTTATTGCCAAAACAACAGGTGCCATGCCGAGTATCGGCACCATCTGAATAAGCATAAGATACGGAAACGCAATTTTTTCGATCGGCAAAAACAAGTTCATCAGCAGTGCCAGAATAAATCCGAGCAATGTGCCGATCAAAAAGCCGTAGAGTGCTCTGAGAAGCGTTCTGCCTGCCGCCGGAAATACCAACTCGGCGCATGTCAGCGAATTTCCGACTACTCTATCGGAGAAAACAAGTCCGATTATCTGATACAAATGCGGAAAATAAAGCAATGCCTGACGCTCAGGAAAGCTTGCCGCGACAACTGTCGCTATTACTTCCCAAACTACAACTATTGCCGCTACCCACACCAAGGTCACAACGATCCCCGGTACAGGCTTTTTATACTTATGCCTGACTCTGCTCATTCTTCTGGATCTCCTTTCCGATAAGGGCTACACCCCTTCAAAGCTGTTTCTGACCTTTTCGACAAGTGCTGTAAATTCAGGCTCTGTTCTCATTTCAAGGCGGCGCGGTCTGGGAATATCTATATCAACCACTGCCGAGAGTCTGCCCGGGTGCGGCGAAAGTACGCACACTCTGTCGGACAGGAAAACCGATTCCTGGATATTGTGGGTTACAAATATAACGGTTTTGTTGGTTTTGCGCCATATTTTCAACAGATCTATCTGAAGCTTTTCTCTTGTAAATTCATCGAGTGCCGAGAAAGGCTCGTCCATCAAAAGTATTTCAGGTCGAATAACAAGTGCTCGCGCAATACCGACTCTCTGCTGCATACCGCCCGAAAGCTCTCGAGGATAATGATTTACAAATTCGGACAATCCCACAAGATCGAGCATTTCATCTGCCCGCTGAATGCGTTCGGCCTTTCCGACTTTCATAAGTTCCAGCGGAAGCATTACATTTTTTCTGACTGTGCGCCAGTCGTAAAGTACGGGGCTTTGGAACACGATGCCGTATTTTTTATCGAGTCTTGCCTGACGGGGTGTTCCGCCGCTGACCGTGACTTCGCCCGATGTGGGTTGCAGCAGGTCTGCGATTATTCTCAGCAAGGTGGTTTTGCCGCAGCCTGACGGACCGAGCAGCGATATAAATTCACCCTTGTGAATGTCCAGCGTAACATCGGTAAGTGCTGTGTTTTGGCTTGCGCCGTATACCATTCCGACTTTATCAAGACTTATTTCAATGTCTTTTTTCACATTCATTACGCCCATTCCTTTCTTTTCGGCTTTTTAAACAAAAAAGGCAACAACGCCCCTTGCGAGGCGCCGTTGCCTTTTCTTCGTTTAGCTTATGGTCAAATTATATTTTATTTTGGGCTTTGTGTCAACACCTCGTCCGAGATTTGTAAATTATAAATAAAAATTTGTGCGAAATATGTCATAAAACAAGAAAAACAATGCAAAACCGGCTTGATTTATACTGATTCAATGTGCGTGGTTGCCGTGAGCCTTTGTGCACGAGCACACCGACCGCCTTGGCACTATAGCGTTGTGTTTACAAAACTTATTTTTAATTTTGAAAATTAGATATTGACAAATCGCCGGATCTGAATTATAATAATATAGCTCTCTGATTTTAGGAGAGCTGTAGAATTAATATGCGGGTATGGCGGAATTGGCAGTTTTCAACCGAGCGCTGCCTGTGGCAGATTAAGCGACGGTTGAAAAAACGAGATGTCAAAATCATCCGAGCGAACAGCGAGGGTAAGGATTTTGCAACAGCGAGGCGTAGCGTAGCGCGGCTGCCTGCTCACATACACGAGCTTTGCGTGTTTTTATCAAAGCAAAATTTAATATGCGGGTATGGCGGAATTGGCAGACGCGCTAGATTCAGGTTCTAGTGAAGGTTCCTTCATGCAGGTTCAAGTCCTGTTACCCGCACCAAACAGTACAAATCCGAACCCTAAACCAATCGGTGAAGGGTTCG
>CAVGWP010000020.1:0-18851 GCA_963633095.1 bacterium
CCTCCGAGGCGGCAAGCCGCCCCACCTCCCCTTACACAGGGGAGGCTTTGCAGCACAGCTGCCATGCCGCGGGGAGCTTGTGCGGTGGTAATACCGCAGGTTGTAAAAAACCTACGGTATTAAAGCAATTTCAGCGTATTTTAGGGTTGAATTTTTCCGCGTTTTGTGGTATAATATATGAGATTAGAGGCTTGTGAAAATCGGGCTCTTTAATCTCATATTTTTGTTTATATATACTATGATATTGCCACCGAAAGGAATATTTAAATATGGGAATTGAATCGCTCAGCGATGTATGGGACAATGTATGTTCCGAAATAAAAAAAGAAGTAAGCGAGGTTTCGTTTGAAACATGGATCTCGCAGTTATCACTCAAAAAAATTCATGAAAAAGACGTTATTCTGTTTGTAAAAACAGATTTTCAGCGCAATGTTATTCTTGAAAACTATTTCAAAATAATCGAAAATGCATTTTTGGATGTCCTCGGCTTTTCGGTTCAGATCGCCATTCAGACCGAGAACGACATTAAAGTTTCCTCATTTTCGGATATGCCGATGAAAAACAACCGCTACGAATACACTTTCGACACATTCATTGTCGGTTCATCCAACGAATTTGCTCACGCAATGGCGGTCGCTGTTGCGGAAAAGCCGTTTAATAATGTGTTTAACCCTCTGTTCCTCTACGGTAATTCGGGACTTGGTAAAACTCACCTTCTCTATGCAATAAAGGAGCGTGTTAATACACTGTATCCCGAAAAGACGGTGCTTTTAGTCACAGCGGAGACATTTTTCAATGATTTTTATTCATCTTTGCCGCAGAACAATAACACCGCCGAGCAGTTCAGAGAGAAATACAGAGGTGCTGATGTCCTGCTGATCGACGATATTCAGTTCATGGGCGGCAAGGATCAGATGCAGATCGCATTTTTCAATACATTCAATCATCTGCGTGATTCTCAAAAGCAGATCGTTGTCACTTCCGATCGTCCGCCTAAGGATATTGCGTCGCTCGATGACCGTATTAAAAACCGATTTGAGCAGGGTATGCTCGCTCAGATAGAGATGCCCGAATTTGAGACAAGGGCTAAGATTATCGAAAGAAAGGCCGAGGCTCTTGATTTTGATCTTTCCGAGGATCTTATATATTATCTCGCAGGCGAGCTTCACAGAGATATCAGGCAGTTGGAGGGCGTTGTTAAAAAGCTGCACGCTTATTCGATACTCGGACATCCGATAAATCGTGCGTCGGTTCAGAACGCCATAAAGGAAATGATAATGGAAATTCAGCCGGAAGTCGCGTCGATCGACAATATTATGGCTGAGATTGCGAGGACATATGTCGTCTCGATAGACGATATCAAGTCCGACAAGAGGGACGCGTCTATTTCTCACGCACGGCAGGTATGTATGTATGTTTCACGTGAAATAACGGGTAAATCCTATGAACAGATCGGTAAAGAGATCGGAGATAAGCATTATTCGACGGTGCTTTACGCCTGCAAGAATGTCAAGGAAGTTATGAAAAAGAATAAAAAAGAAAGAGATACGATCGAAACGATCATCAAAAACCTGAAATCCCCCCAAAAATAAGCGCTGCCGCGGTGGGCGCGACGCGGGGAGTTTGTACGACGGGATAGAAAAAATACCCGACAAACGGTAATCCGAATGTCGAGCATTTAATGTCGGATAATATGATAGCCGAGCACGGCATATTTGCGGCATTGCCGCCGGCACGCCAACCGCGGCAGCGGGCAGCAAAGCTGCAATGCACGCTTGACCTATGGTCGGGCTATAAAGGCAGTCTTCATCACAAACTAAGTGCGGTATGCCATCCGCGGCAGCGGTTCACAAAGTTTTTCACAATTCATAATAATCTTTTCACATATATGTTGAAAAGTTTTATCGGAAAAAGTTTTTCATAAATTTTTTAAAATTCGGATGTTGAAAATTTTCGGTTGTATTTATCGTTGTAAATGCGAAAAATCGGAGTTTTCACGGTTTTCCACATAGCTTATTATTCTTTATTAAAATTTATTATATTAGTTTATGCCGACACGGCTTTATTATTCAAAAAAAGGCGGGAAATTTAACAAAATGAAAATAGTATGTGAAAAAGATAAGATCACTCAGGCAGTGTTCGGAGTATCGAGAGCAGTCGCGGGTAAAGCCGCCATGCCTGTTCTGGAAGGCGTTTATTTGAACGCTAAAGACGATCATGCAACTCTGATAGGCTATGATCTTGCCATTGCGATCCGCACAAGGATCGACGCGAAGATCGAAGAAGAAGGCGGAGTTGTCATAAATTCGAGGATATTCTGCGACTTTCTCAGAAAAGCGGACAGTGAGAGAATATCTATAGAATGCGACGATAAAAACAATGTCGTAATGAGTGCCGGAAACACACGGTTTTCCATAGTCGGCATGAACATTTCGGAATACCCCGAGGTACCCGAAGTATCGCTCGGAAAATCGGTTGATCTCGATTATGAACTGTTCCGCAAGATGGTCGAGCAGACGATATATGCGACAGCGGCAGACGATAATAATCAGATGTTCAAGGGCATAAACTTTGAGATTTACGAGGACAGGATAAGACTTGTCGGACTTGACGGTAAACGTCTCGCTATTCGCAACGAAAGAGTTAAAAACGGAAGCGAGCTTACATTCATCACACCTGCCAAAACGCTCACCGAGCTGATAAGGCTCGCGGGAGACGATGCCGAGAATGTCAATATCATGCTCGACAAGCATCATGTCTCGTTCTGCACGGGCGACTTTTATGTTATATCCCGTCTTATCTACGGCGATTATATCAAATATGAAAATATAATTCCGAATGAAAAAGAAATAAGCATAGAAGTCGGTGTGAGAGATTTTATCAACGCTATCGACAGAGTATCTCTCATGATGACAGACAGGGTAAAAAGTCCGATCCGCCTCGAGATCAAGGGCGAAGAGATGAACTTTAAATGCGTGTCCGAGCTCGGTGTTGCGACAGACAGTATAAGATGCGAAAACGACAGTGAAAAGCCCCTGCTCATCGGCTTTAACAATAAATTTATGACAGACGCATTAAGAGCGACCGACTGCGACCGTGTAAAAATAGATTTCATCAGCCCGATCCGTCCTATTAAGATCACCCCGATCGACGGCGATGATTTTCTGTTTTTGGTATTGCCGGTGCAGATTGCGACGGAGATGTGAGAAAACATATGAAGATTGAAGCAAACGGCGGATATATCAAGCTCGATTCTCTCTTGAAGCTTGCAGGAATCGCAATGACAGGCGGCCAGGCAAAAATGATGATCCAGTCGGGCGATGTATATGTCAACGGCGAGCGGTGCTTAATGCGCGGCAAGAAGATGAGAGCCGGCGATAAAGTTCAGTTTGAAGACGAGATCGTCGAAGTGATCTGACAAAAATGTACTTATCAAGTATATGCTTTGAAAACTTTCGCAATTTAGAGAATGCGAGTGTTGAATTTTCAAAGGAAACAAATATAATTTTCGGGCAAAACGGCTCGGGAAAGACAAATCTTATAGAGGCTGTCTGGTGTATGACAGGCAGAAGAAGCTTTCGCGGAGTTCGGGATCTGACACTTATCCGAGCGGCAAACGGCGAGCGGGAAAGCACAGCAACCGTGAAAGCGGCGTTCTTTTCCCGCGGCAGACGGCAGACTATAGAGCTTAGTATCGGCGGCAAAAAGTCGGCAAAGCTGAACGGAGTCGACTGCGAAAGAGTCGGAGATCTGTCGGAATGCTTTAAGGCGGTCGTATTTTCACCGAGCGATCTCGAGCTTATCGATTCATCACCTATTGTGAGAAGAAAATGGCTCGATGAAACGATAGGCGCGTTAAGACCAAAATATGATAAGGTGCTGTCGGCATATAAAAAGTGTCTTGATCAGCGTGCGGCGGTGCTGAGAAGCTATATCGACGGCGATAAAACAGCCGATATGCTGCTCGATGTTTATGATCATCGTCTTGCCGATTACGGCGAGTTTCTGATAAAGCAAAGGCGGCTTTATTTGCAGGCTGCCCTTGAAATAGTCCCGCCGCTTTTCGACGGACTGACAAAAAGCAGAGAGCGGCTGACACTGGAATACGATTGTTCCTGCGGAGACGGAAGCCGGCAGGAAATACTGAAAATGCTTTACGATTCAAGGAAGAATGATATTAAATATCAATCGACAAATGTCGGCGCACACAGAGACGATGTTTTGATAAAGATAAACGGAATGGACTGCAAAAATTTCGGCTCGCAGGGTCAAAAGCGGTCGGCAGTGCTGGCACTCAAGCTGTGTGAAGCGCAGATAATCAAAAACAACACCGAGGAACAGCCGATAGTTCTGCTCGACGATGTTTTGAGCGAGCTGGACGAATACAGACGGGACTATGTTCTAAACAGAATGACAGGCGGTCAGATATTCATAACCTGCTGTGAAATGTCAACAGTCAGATTGCAGGGCAGAGGCTCGGCTTTTGAGATAGACGGCGGCAGAATAATAAATCACAGCGAAAATATATCAAAGGAGAGCTGAAATGTTTTTCTATCTCGGCGGACAAACAGTTGTTGACGACCGCGATGTTATCGGCATTTTCGATATGGACCTGACAACGGTCAGCGCAAAAACAAGAGAATACCTCAGTATATCGCAAAAGCGTAACATTGTGAGAGAAACCACCAGCGAGCTTCCTAAATCGTTTGTTGTATGCAATAAAGCAGGCACAATAAACGATAGAGTTTATATAACACAGTTAAATGTATCTACCCTGAAAAACAGGGCGATGAGAATAGGAGAGCAGATATGAGCGAAAACAATGAAAATGTAATGGCAACCGCAGTCGAAACGGAATACGGTGCGGACCAGATCCAAGTCCTTGAGGGACTGGAAGCGGTCAGAAAACGCCCGGGTATGTATATCGGTTCAACAGGCGAGAGAGGACTTCATCATCTGGTTTATGAAATAGTTGACAACGCCATAGATGAAGCGCTCGCTGGCTATTGCACCGAGATCAATGTGTCGATATTGCCGGGCAACATTATCAGAGTTGAGGATAACGGACGAGGCATCCCTGTCGGTATTCAGGAGAAAACAGGTCTGCCGGCGGTGACAGTCGTTTTCACGATTCTTCATGCGGGCGGTAAGTTCGGCGGCGGCGGATACAAGGTATCGGGCGGTCTGCACGGTGTAGGCTCGTCGGTCGTTAATGCACTGTCCGACTTTTTGGAGGTCGATGTTCATTCGGACGGTAAGATCTATCATCAGCGCTTTGAAAAGGGTGCGGTCAAATCGGAGCTCACCGTTATCGGCGAGACAGACCACACAGGCACGACCGTTACCTTCAAGCCCGATGAAACCATTTTCACAGATACCACTGTTTTCGACTATGCGACATTGCTTACCCGTCTTCGTGAGCAGGCATTTCTGAACGCAGGCATCAGAGTGACGCTCACCGATAAGCGCAGCTTTGACGAGGGTAACGAATTTGAGACCGAGCGTCAGGACATTTTGCATTATGAGGGCGGCATCAAGAGCTACTGCGAATTTCTGCTTGAGAAAAAGAGAGCGGATAAGCTGATAGACGATGTTATTTACGTTTCGGCGTCCGATAAGGATATGTTTGCCGAGATAGCCCTGCTGTACAACACGGGGTACGACACCAATATCATATCCTTTGCAAACAATATGCACACGGTTGACGGCGGCACGCATGAATCCGCATTCAAGACCGCAATGACAAGAGTTATCAACAGCTATGCAAGAGAATTTAAGTTCTTAAAGGAAAAGGACAGTAATTTTAAAGGCGAGGATGTTCAGGAGGGCTTGATAGCGGTCATCAGCGTCAAGCTGACGGACGCGCAGTTTGAAAGCCAGACCAAAGCGAAGCTCGGCAACACTGCCGCAGGCACACTTGTAAACAACGCTATCGGTACAGCGTTCAACGAATATCTTGAAGATAACCCCGCCACAGCGAAGCTGATAGTAAACAAAATAGCGGCGGCTGCCACAGTGAGAGAAAAATCGCAGAAGGCGAGAGATATCGAGCGCAGTAAGAACGGAATTTCGAGAATAAGAATGCCCGAAAAGCTCGCAGACTGCATTTCTAAAGACAACAGCCGCACCGAGCTTTACATTGTCGAGGGTGATTCGGCAGGCGGTTCGGCAATCAAGGGAAGAAACCCCGATTTTCAGGCTATTCTGCCGCTTTGGGGTAAAATGCTCAATGTTGAAAAGGCGAGAGTTGATAAGGTATATAACAACGAAAAGCTGCTTCCTGTCGTCGTTGCGATAGGCGCGGGTATCGGAGATACCTTCGAGATAGAAAAACGCAGATACGATAAAGTCATCATCATGGCGGATGCCGATGTTGACGGTTCGCATATCAGAACGCTGCTGCTCACCTTCTTCTTCCGCTATATGCCCGAGCTTATCAGCACAGGCCACGTGTATCTCGCGCAGCCTCCGCTGTTTGAGGTCAGAAAGGGCAAGAGGAAGATGTATGCCTTCAATGAAGAGGAGCGTGACCGTTATAACGCCGAGCTCGGCGGAAAAGCCTCGATCCAGCGCTATAAAGGTCTTGGTGAAATGGACCCCGAACAGCTCTGGGAAACAACAATGGACCCTGCATTCCGCACAATGCTGCAGGTCAAAATGTCGGACGCTCAGAAGGCAGACGAGGTGTTCACTGTTTTGATGGGCGATCAGGTCGAGCCGAGAAGAAAGTTTATCGAGGACAACGCCGTTTATGTTAAGAATCTCGATATCTGATAATAAATACCGATCGGAGGAGTTCTGTTGAAAAGTGAAACATTCAGGCTTTGCAGAGATGAAGTGCGGCAGGCAATGCTGCTCACAGGCAGGCTGAAAAGCAATAAAAACCGAAAGATCGGTATTTTGGTGCTGACGGTCATCTGTATTGCGACGCTTACCGTCAATATCATAATGAAGCCGCAGGAGGTTCAAAACTATGTGCTTCTCGCGGCGGTGGTCGCTGTGATCGTATTTGCGGCGTTTTCACAGAATAAAACCGAGAAAAACGCAGTCGATCGCGCTTTTGCCGGAGCCGACACCGAGATCACAGCCGAGCTTATAAGCCCGAGCGGCGACGATCCCGAAAGCGGTGCCGTGATCCGCATAAAAGCGGGCGAGGTCGAATGGGATATTGAAAAAAGCGATGTTTGCAGGCTTTCGCAAAACGATGATATTTTCGCGCTCGACCTTAAGGATTCGAGAATAGTTGTTCTGCCGAAGAGGGCATTGACCCCCGACGGTATCGACTTTATAAATTTAAATTTTGCTTAAACTAACGCCGAATGCGGCATGAAAGGAATAAAAGCTCAAGATGGAAGAAAAGATATTTCCTATTGAAATAACCGATGAGGTGCAGGACGCCTTTTTGCAATACTCGATGTCGGTATTGCTCAGCCGTGCGCTCCCCGATGTGAGGGACGGTCTTAAGCCCGTTCACCGCAGAATACTCTACACGATGTATGAGAAAAACCTCACCCCTGATAACCCCTACCGTAAATGCGCGGACACTGTCGGTGCGGTGCTCGGTTCGTACCATCCGCACGGCGACGCTTCGGTTTACGACGCGCTTGTCCGTATGGCACAGGATTTCTCGCTGAGATATACGCTTGTTGACGGTCACGGCAACTTCGGTTCGGTGGACGGACATCCTGCCGCCGCATACCGATATACCGAGGCTCGAATGAGCAAGCTCGCAGTCGATATGCTCACGGACATCGATAAGGACACCGTTGATTGGCGTCCGAACTACGATGACCGACTTATGGAGCCTGTCACACTGCCGTCGAAATTTCCGCAGCTGCTGGTAAACGGCGCTGTCGGTATTGCTGTCGGTATGGCGACAAACATCCCGCCGCACAACCTCGCAGAAACGATCGATTGTATGGCGGCTATCATCGATAACCCAGACATCACTATTTCCGAAATGAACGAGATCATGCCGGGACCTGACTTCCCGACAGGCGGTATCATCATGGGCAGAAGCGGTATCAGAGCCGCTTATTCGACCGGCAGAGGCAGAATAGTTGTCCGCGGCAGAGCCGAAATAGAAGAAGTCAGAAATGATAAATATCAGATAGTTATCACCGAAATTCCTTATATGGTCAATAAGCGAGAGCTTATCGCTTCGATGGTCGAGCTTGTTGATAACAAGAGGATCGACGGTATCGACAATATCGTGGACTATACCAGCCGCGAGGGCATGAAGATAGTCGTTGAGCTGAAAAAGGGCGTTAATCCGCAGGTCGTGCTCAATCATCTGTACAGCTGCACTCAGCTCCAGGCGACTTTCGGCGTCATTATGCTCGCTTTGGCGGACGGTAAGCCGCAGATAATGAACTTAAAGCAGATCTTCACCCACTTCATCAAGTATCAGGAAGATGTTGTCCGCCGCAGAACTGTTTTTGATCTCGGCAAGGCAAAGGAAAGAGAGCATATTTTCGAGGGTCTTAAAATCGCACTCGATTATATCGATGAGGTTATTTCGATAATCCGTGCGTCGAAGTCCATTCCCGACGCTAAAGAACAGCTTGTTGAGCGTTTCCCGCTCGATGATATCCAGGCGGCAAAGATCGTCGAGATGAGGCTCGGTCAGCTTTCAGGCTTGGAGCGTCAGAAGATAGAGGACGAGCTCGCTCGGCTTAAAGCGTTGATAATCGAGCTTGAGGGTATTCTTGCGGACGAGAGAAAAATTCTCGAGATCGTCAAGGAAGAGGCACTCAAGATCAGAGATAAATATGCCGATGACCGCAAAACAGAGATCTCGGCTGTTGAGGGCGAGGTCGATGTTGAGGATCTCATTCCTGTTGAGGATTGCGTTCTCACACTCACCGATATGGGATATATCAAGCGTCTTGCCGCAGATACATACCATTCGCAGAAGCGCGGCGGCAGAGGTATCAAGGGCATGGCTACCAAGGAGGAGGATACCGCTCAGCAGATGTTTATCTGCTCGACACATGATTATGTGCTGTTCTTCTCGAACCTCGGCAAGGTCTATCGCCTGAAAGCCTATGAAGTGCCCGAGGCAGCCAGAACCGCTAAGGGACTTAATATTGTCAATATTCTTCCGATTGAGGCGGGAGAAACGATAACCGCAATGATCAAGGTCACTGATTTCGATGAAGAGAATAAGTTCCTTTGCATGGTCACAAAGCAGGGCACGATCAAGCGTACAGCGCTTTCGGCTTATAAAAATGTGCGGCATAACGGTCTTATCGCTATCGGACTTAACGAAGACGACGAGCTCAGATGGGTCAGACTTACAGGCGGAAACGACGATCTTATCGTTGCGACAAAGCTCGGTATGGCGATCAGATTCAATGAGACGGACGCTCGTCCGCTCGGCAGAACGGCACACGGCGTCAGAGCGATCTCGCTTGCCGACGGCGATGAAGTTATCGGTATGGCTGTCGTGTCGGACGGCGAGTATCTGCTCACCGTCACCGAAACAGGCTACGGCAGACTCAGCAGTCCCGATGATTATCGTGTTCAGTCGAGAGGCGGTAAGGGTCTGACAAATTACCGTGTCGCAAGGTTCGGAAATGTCGCGCAGATCACAATGATAAACACCGATGAAGATGTTATTATGATCTCGTCGGACGGCGTTGTTATCCGTATTTCCGCAGGCGATATCAGTACCTTCGCAAGACCTGCAAAGGGCGTCAGAGTTATGCGTGTCGATGATGGTGCAAGACTTGTAACGGTGTCGCGTGCGGCGGCTGAAACAGAGTCCGACGACGACGGTAATACCGACGCTGCCACGGACGGCGAGCCGCAGACAGACTAACCGTGCTAACGGCAGCATAGCCACTTTGCCGTGGGCAGCGAAGCTGCTATGCCGTAGGTAGATACATCTTACTCGACTTTTTATACTCGACCGAATGTCGGATGGTATAGCTGCTTTGCCGTGGGTAGCGATCATATTTACTAACCTTTATTGCTCGACAAGAACTTATCTTCTTGTCGGGGCAGCGAAGCTGCTATGCCGTAGGTAGATACATCTTACTCGACTTTTTATACTCGACCGAATGTCGGATGGTATAGCTGCTTTGCCGTGGGTAGCGATCATATTTACTAACCTTTATTGCTCGACATTGCTCGACAAGAACTTATCTTCTTGTCGGGTATAAAAGGCAGCCCACTGCACAAGCCAACCGCGTCCTGCCCTCCATGGCAATGGAGGTAAAATAGTTGTTGAATTTTTCAAATATTGTGTTATAATAATTTTAGTCGGAATTTTCCGAATGAGAGGAGTAGTGAAGAATGGACGTTAAGACTATCGGCGTTCTCACAAGCGGCGGAGACGCTCCCGGCATGAATGCCGCGGTTCGTTCGGTCGTAAGAAGTGCGCTTGCTAAGGGAATCAAGGTCATCGGTGTCCGCAGAGGATATAACGGTCTTATCTACGATGATGTTTTTGAAATGGATCTCAGAAGCGTTTCGGATATTATTCACAGAGGAGGAACAGTGCTCTACACTGCTCGCAGCCCTGAATTTAAAACCGAAGAGGGCATGAACAAAGCTCTCGAGACCTGCAAGAAATACGGAATTGACGGTTGCGTTGTCATCGGCGGCGACGGCTCGTACAGAGGTGCCCGCGATCTTTCAATGCACGGTGTGCCTTGTGTTGGTCTGCCCGGCACGATCGATAACGATATCGCCTGCACCGATTACACGATCGGTTTTGACACTGCGATGAACACTGCAATGGAAATGATCGATAAGCTGCGCGATACTTCGCAGTCTCACGAGCGTTGCTCTGTGGTCGAGGTAATGGGAAGAGGTGCAGGGTACCTTGCACTGGAAACAGGTATCGCAGTCGGCGCGACAGCGATATTGATCCCCGAGGTCAATTACGATCTCGATTCGATCATTGCAAAGATGAGAAAAACTCAGAAATCCGGCAAGAAACACTTTATTATCGTGGTCGCCGAGGGTGTCGGCCATGTAGAGGAGCTTGCTAAGAAGATCCAGGAGATAACAGGTATCGAATCACGAGCAACGGTGCTCGGTCATGTTCAGCGAGGCGGTAATCCGACTGTCCGAGACCGCGTCGTTGCAAGTGAGATGGGATACAGAGCGGTCGAGCTGCTCAGCGGCGGCGTTGGAAACCGTGTGGTCGCAATGAGAGATAACAAGATAGTAGATTTTGACATTTACGAAGCTCTCCAGATGGAAAAGACCATCAGCGACAAGCTGTATACCGTTGCAAACGAAATCAGCATTTAATGAATAATTGATTTTATCGGACAGACTTTAATCATAAGGTCTGTCCGCTTGCGTTACATGCGCAGCATAGCTGCTATGCCGGCGGCAATGCCGCAGATATGCCGTGGTCGGTTAACATATTTACTAACCTTCAATGCTCGACAAGCGGCTATGCACAAGATGCCTCCCCTGTGTAAGGGGAGGTGTCAAAACCTTGTTTTGACGGAGGGGTTGTCAAATAATATGACAACTATATAACATTCCCTCAGTCAGCTGTCGCTGACAGCTCTGTACCGGAGCCCGTCCCCTCTGTCACTACGTGACATCTCCCCACACCGTGGGGAGTAACCCTTTACACAATGGAGCCTTTTTGCACTTATCATCTTGTCGGGTACAAAAGGCAGCCAATCGCACAAACTAACCGCGTCCTGCCCTCCATGGCAATGGGCAGCACAGCTGCTTTGCCGTGGTCGGTTATCATTTTATCTAACTTTAATTGCTCGACATTCGGTTTATCTTCCTGTCGGGCAATAAAGGCTGCCGATCGCAGAAATTCAGTGCGGTATGCCCTCCATGGCAATGGTCGGGCACAAAAGGCAGCCCAATGCACAAACTAACCGCGGCACACCCTCCATGGTAATGGAAAGGAATTGATGATTTATATGAAAAACGAACTTTACAGTGCGGCAAAATCCGCCGCAACCGAAGTAATTGAAAAAGCCGGCATGCACGACGGCGCTATCCTCGTCGTCGGCTGCTCGTCCAGCGAAATCGCAGGAAGTAAGATCGGCACCGACTCCGACGAGGACACAGCCGCATCGGTATTCGGCGGAATTTACGACGCCGCCCGCGAACACGGCGTTTACCTTGCGGCTCAGTGCTGCGAACACCTTAACCGCGCCATCATAATCGAAACCGAGCTGCGTGAAAAGCTCGGCATCCCTGCGGTCTGGGTCGTCCCGAAGAAAAAAGCAGGCGGCTCGTTTGCGACTGCCGCATGGCACGCTTTTGAAACCCCGTGCGCCGTTGAACACATCAAGGCAGACGCCGGCATGGACATCGGCGACACGCTCATCGGTATGCACCTGAAAGAGGTCGCGGTTCCGCTTCGTATCAGCGTAAAATCGATCGGCAGCGCAAACCTTGTCTGCGCATATACCCGCCCGAAATATATCGGCGGTCCGAGAGCGATGTACGAATAACCCGAATTTTCGGCGTTTTCCGTCGTGTGCGGCTGTTTATCGTGTTTCACGTGAAACACACATGACCGCGGCCGTGCGGCGGCAATTTTCACAGGCAGAGGTGACGAAATGACAACGATAATCGACTACGGCGCAGGAAACATCAGAAGTGTGGAGAATGCGCTTGAATCACTCGGCGAAAAGGCGATCGTAACGCATGACCGCGAGAAAATCCTGAATGCCGACCGTGTTATACTTCCGGGAGTCGGCGCGTTCGGCTCGGCAATGGAGAGGATAAGAGAACGCGGACTTGATGAGACGATAGCCGCGGCAGTTGGCGAAAACAAGCCGTTTCTCGGCATTTGTCTCGGCTTGCAGGTCATGTTCGGCAGCAGCGAGGAATCAAAGGGTGCGGCGGGACTTTCACTGTTTGACGGTGAGATAGTCCGAATACCGGACGGCGACGGCATAAAAATTCCGCACATCGGCTGGAACTCGCTCGATTTTAAGAAGGATTGTCCGCTTTTTCACGGGATAGCGAACGGTGAGTATGTCTATTTCGTCCATTCATATTATTTGAAGGCGGCAAAACGAGATGATGTCGCGGCGACGACCGAGTATTCGACAACTCTTGATGTCGCGGTTTCGAGAGGGAACTTGTTTGCAACACAGTTTCATCCGGAAAAAAGCGGCGAGATCGGGCTTAAAATGCTCAAAAACTTTGTTGGAATGAAGTGATCGAGGAGGTCAGAAAAATGGGACTTAATGAAACACCGTCGGCAAACCGACTGCATATCGGATTTTTCGGCAGACGAAACGCGGGAAAATCGAGCGTTGTCAACGCTGTGACAGGACAGGATCTTGCGGTCGTGTCCGATGTCAAGGGCACAACGACCGATCCGGTCTACAAATCGATGGAGCTGCTGCCGCTCGGCCCTGTTATGATAATCGATACTCCCGGCATTGACGACAGCGGCGCACTCGGCGAGCTGCGTGTTAAAAAGACAAGATCGATCCTCAATAAAACCGATGTCGCGGTGCTTGTGACCCCGATCGATTCGGCGGCACCCAAGGGCAGAATGATACTCCCTCAGCAGCAGGTGATCCGCGATGTTCTGGAAGCGGACGCAATGTCGATAGTTGTTAAGGAAACTCAGCTTGAGAGCGCTCTGAAAGCGTTGAAGGAGCCGCCTGCCATTGTCGTGACAGACAGCCAGGCGTTTGAAACGGTGAGCGAGATCGTTCCGAGGGAAGTTCCGCTGACATCGTTTTCGATACTTATGGCGAGATTTAAAGGCACTCTCGGTTACGCAGTCGAGGGAGCAAGACAGCTTGACCGCCTGAAAGACGGCGATAAGATCCTCATTTCCGAGGGCTGCACACATCACAGGCAGTGCGATGATATCGGCACGGTCAAGCTGCCGAGATGGATCAAAAACTACTGCAAAAAGCAGGTCGAATTTGAGTTTACATCGGGCGGAGAGTTTCCTGAGGAGCTGTCGCAGTATGCGCTGATAGTGCATTGCGGCGGCTGTATGCTCAACGAGCGCGAGATGAAGTACCGCGCGGCGCACGCAAAGGAAAGCGGCATCGCAATGACGAACTACGGCATAATCATCGCATACATAAACGGTATACTTGAGCGTTCGATCGAGATGCTGGACATTTAAAAACAGGAAAAAGGAGCTAAAAGATGCACGCAAAAAGAATAATTCCTTGCTTGGATGTGAAAAACGGACGGGTCGTTAAAGGCGTCAATTTTGTTGATATTCGTGACGCGGGCGATCCTGTTGAGTGTGCCGGAGTTTATGACAAAGCAGGAGCAGACGAGCTTGTTTTTCTTGATATAACCGCGTCGAGCGACGGCAGACCTACTGTTGTTGATATGGTGCGCAGAGTCGCAAAGACTGTATTTATCCCGTTTACGGTGGGCGGCGGTATTCGCACGGTGGACGATTTCCACACAATGCTCGAAGCGGGAGCCGACAAGGTGAGCGTTAATTCGGCTGCGATAAAAAATCCGCAGCTGCTGCGGGACGCTGCGCGCGAGTTCGGGCGGCAGTGCGTTGTCATTGCGATAGACGCAAAACGCAGGCAGGACGGCGGTTACACAGTCTATCTCAACGGCGGCAGGGTGGACACCGGCATTGACGCTGTCGAGTGGGCAAAAAAGGCGGTGTCGCTCGGGGCAGGGGAGATACTGCTAACGAGCATGGACGCGGACGGCACAAAGCAGGGCTTTGATCTTCCGCTGACAAGCAGGATCGCAAACGCTGTTGACGTTCCTGTGATAGCGTCCGGCGGAGCGGGCGAGATGAGCCATTTTTACGACGCTCTGACCGACGGCGGTGCGGACGCTGTTTTGGCGGCGTCGCTGTTTCACTATAAAGAGCTTGAGATCGTTGATCTCAAGCGGTATCTGTCGGGCAGGGGTATTCCCGTTCGGCTGAAAAAATGAAAAAATTACGATTATGGGCTTGACAAACCGCGCAAAATATTCTATAATTTTAATATCTGCGGCAGTAATGCCGTTGTGTGCGGATTTAGCTCATCTGGTAGAGCGCCACCTTGCCAAGGTGGAGGTAGCGAGTTCGAGCCTCGTAATCCGCTCCAAAGCCCCTGAAACTATTGTTTCGGGGGCTTGATTTTATGTGAAAGCTATATACAATACAATAAAACCGCTTCAGCCTTGATAAAAGCCGAAGCGGTTTGTTTTAATATACAGATAGCTTTACTTTGCTTTCGGAACGAGCTTTTCAGTGCCGCCCATGTAAGGCTGAAGCGGCTTCGGAATGTTCACACTGCCGTCCTCATTAAGGTTGTTCTCAAGGAACGCGATAAGCATACGCGGCGGAGCAACAACGGTGTTGTTAAGCGTGTGAGCGAGATAGTTGCCGTTTTCGCCGTTTACTCTGATCTTGAGACGGCGAGCCTGAGCGTCACCCAAATTGGAGCAGGAACCGACCTCAAAATACTTCTTCTGACGGGGCGACCATGCCTCAACATCGACTGATTTTACTTTAAGATCCGCAAGATCGCCGGAGCAGCACTCAAGAGTTCTGACCGGAATATCCATCGAGCGGAACAGATCGACAGTGTTCTGCCACAGCTTATCAAACCAAACGGGGCTTTCCTCGGGCTTGCAGATAACGATCATTTCCTGTTTTTCAAACTGATGAATACGATAAACTCCGCGCTCCTCGATACCGTGAGCACCCTTTTCCTTTCTGAAGCAGGGAGAATAGCTGGTCAGGGTCTGCGGCAGCGACTGCTCGGGCAGGATAGTATCGATAAACTTGCCGATCATCGAATGCTCGGAGGTTCCGATAAGATAGAGGTCTTCGCCCTCGATCTTGTACATCATAGCGTCCATCTCGGCAAAGCTCATAACGCCGGTCACAACATTCGAGCGGATCATAAACGGCGGAACGACATAAGTAAATCTGCGGTTTATCATAAAGTCTCTCGCGTAAGCGATGACCGCCGAATGAAGTCTTGCAATGTCGCCCATGAGATAATAAAAACCGTTGCCCGCAACTCTGCGCGCGGCGTCGAGGTCGATACCGTCAAAAGTCGCCATGATATCGGTGTGATACGGGATCTCGAAATCGGGAACGATCGGCTCGCCGTATCTCTGCACCTCGACATTCTCGCTGTCGTCCTTACCGATCGGAACGGACGGATCGATTATGTTCGGGATAACGAGCATTATATTTCTGATCTTCTCGGCATACTCTGTTTCAAGTGCCGTCAGCTCATCGATCCTGCCGCCGTCCTTCGCGATCTCCGCTTTCATCTGTTCGGCTTCGTCCTTCTTGCCCTGAGCAAAAAGACCGCCGATAGCTTTTGAAGCCTTGTTGCGCTTAGCTCTGAGTGCCTCGACCTCCTGCTTTATTTCTCTCGATTTCTTATCGAGCTCGATAACTTCGTCCACCATCGGAAGCTTTTCATCCTGAAACTTATTCTTGATGTTCTGCTTGACAATGTCGGGATTTTCTCTTAAAAATTTGATGTCTAACATTATAAACTGTCCTTTCAAATGTGTTACTTGTCTATTTTGTGAAAAGCCACTCGATCAGATTTGCGAGATCCTCTTCATTATAAAAATCAATGCAAAGTGTTCCCTTTTTGCCCGCGGCGTCGATCCTCACCCGTCTGCCCAGCTCTTCTTTGAGCGCAAGCTCGACCTCGTTGTAGTAAGGCGGTCTGCTGTCCGACTGCTTCTCCTGTGCTGACGGTTGTTTCGTCGGCTCCGGCTTTTTCTCCTGCGTCTCTTTGGACAAACGCTCGATATCACGCACCGTTGCGCCCTTTTTGATCATCTCGAGCGCTTTCATGCGCAGTGATTTATCCTTTATCGAAAGCAATGCCCTGCCGTGTCCTGCCGAAACGGCGCCGTTTTCAAGCAGCGGCAGAATGTCTCCGAGTTCAAGCAGTCTCAACGAGTTTGCGACCGCCGAGCGCGACTTGCCGACACGCTTTGCAACCTGCTCCTGCGTCATCCCGTATTGCTTGATAAGTGCCTCATAGCCACGCGCTTCCTCCACCGGATTCAAGTCCTCGCGCTGGAGATTTTCGATCATCGCAAGCTCCATCGTCTCGGTGTCCGACAACTCCCTGATAATTACCGGAATGCTTTCAAGCCCAGCCATTCGGCAGGCTCGCCAGCGTCGCTCTCCGGCAACTATTTCATAGCCGCCCATCATCTTCGGACGAACGACGATCGGCTGGATAAGTCCGTGCGCCGATATGTTCTCCGAAAGCTCTCTGAGCGATTCCGGGTCAAACCGTCTGCGCGGCTGCTTCGGGTTCGGCATTATCTCGGATAAGCCGAGCGTTGTTCCCTGCTCCGCAGCCCCCTCGGCATTGTCGCTCAAAAGCGCGTCGAGTCCTCTGCCCAGTCCGTTTCGTTTTGCCATCTTTCATCTTCCTTTCATTATTTGTTTATCTTTCGTTTCATATACCTTTGTTGTTCCTGCACACCTCTTTTGCAAGGTCGGCATACGCCGCTGTGCCCTTGCCGCGCGGGTCATAGTACATTATCGGTTCACCGTAGCTCGGTGCTTCCGAAAGCCGCACCGAACGCGGTATCACCGATGAAAACACCTTCTTCGGGAAAAACCGCTTGATCTCCGCCACGACCTGCTGAGTCAGGTTCAGTCTGCCGTCGTACATTGTCAGCAGGACTCCCTCGATATCCACCTGCGGATTGTATTTCTGCTTGATCTGGCGCACCGTTTTCATCAGCTGCGACAGCCCCTCAAGCGCGTAGTACTCGCACTGGATCGGCACAAGCAGCGTGTCCGCCGCAACAAGCCCGTTGACTGTGACCATACCGAGCGACGGCGGACAGTCGAGCAATATGTAGGAATACTCGTCTCTGACTGCGGCGAGCGCCGTCTTGAGCCGCGATTCCCTGTTTTGCAGTTCGATCAGCTCCACCTCCGCGCCCGACAAATTCACATTCGACGGGATCACGCTGACATTCTTGAACTTTGTCTGAACGATCGCCTGCTGCGCCGTTATTTCCCCGAGCAGCATCTCATAAGACGACCGCTCGAGCTCGCGCTTCGGAATACCGTAGCCGCTTGTGGTGTTTCCCTGCGGATCAATGTCCACCAGCAGGCACTTCTTGCCGCGCGCGCCGAGTGCTGCCGCAAGGTTGACCGCTGTCGTCGTCTTACCGACTCCGCCCTTCTGATTAGCGATCGCAATGATCTTCCCCATTTATGCGTTCCATCTCCGTTTCAGCCACGCAGACCGACTTGTCTGCGATCGAATTTGCACCCTTTTGTGCACTGCTAATATCAAGTATATCACATTGCGGTTCGTTTTTAAAGCATAAATTTCAAAATCAGCGGCGATTCGGCGTGAAAATGTTTCATGTGAAACAATTATTTCTGCTGCTGCGGCTCCGTATATCGCTATATAATAATGTAGGGTAATGCAGGATGAAGGTGGTGCTGTCGAAATAAGTCGAAAAAACGGTGCAGTCTGCGGCGCAAAGAAGAAACAAGGCGGTTTCACTCTGCGGTGCAAAGAAGAAACAAGGCGACTTCACTCGACAATTCGGCGAGCGAAGCCGAACTTCTCGCCGAAACAGTGAACGAGCGGAAGATTTTCCAATAAAATGTGCAAATTTTGAATAAAGTGTAGGAATTTCAAAAAAATTTTACAAAAAAGCGAAATTGGGTGTTTACAATTTGTGTTTTGTATGGTAGAATAATATTGCTAACAAAATCACAGAAAGACAAGGATGTGATTATCTATGATATCAACAGGAGTAGAAAGACCGGTAGACGACCTCGGAAGAATCGTTATTCCGAAAGAAATCAGAAGAAATTTCAACATTGAAACAGGCAACCGTCTTGCTATCAGCATCGACGGCAATAAGATCATTCTCACCAAGAGCGTTCTTGCGTGCTC
>CAVGWP010000021.1:0-18829 GCA_963633095.1 bacterium
TTGTGGGGTTACACCGTATCCCTGCCAAAAAACATCCTTACGGGGCTTTGGCTAAGCATAGTGCCTTTTTATTTACAGCAACTCTTGAATAGTCTTAGGATCGATATCTCTGAGTTTCGTTTTGTTTTTCACTGCGAGCGCAGCGGCGACACCGCACGCTTCACCGATCGCGGCGCATATCGGCATTGCTCTGAAATTTGAATGAGCCATGTGAGTGCCCGAAATATTTCTGCCTGTGAGCAACAGACCGTCTACCGACTTTGGGATCAAGCAACCGTAAGGAATAGTATAACCGCTTTGCTGAGTGAACTTATGCTGTACGCCTGTTTCATCAAGGCTCGCACCCGACATATTATGCACGTCAAAATTGAAATGAGCGCCTCTGACGACCCAATCGTCAAACTGCACGGCATTTAAAATATCCTCTTCATTAAGCTGCTTTACGCCGATGAAATGCCTCGTTTCTCTTATTCCGATGAGCGACGCCGCGCTTATTATATAGCAGTCTTTATATCCGGGGACATACTCTCGCAAAAACTCTACTATCGGCTGCATTTGCGAACGGCAGACTATTTCCGCCTTGGTCAGATCCTCGGCTTTTGTACCATCGATATCTATGCAGTTTGTCATATTGCAGGTGACAATGCCCGGAATCGGCGACGAATAGAGCAGGACATGGCCTGCGGGAAACGGCAGCAGCTTTTTTGCGAGCGACTGAAGCTCTCCCTTTTCGGTTTCGACCTTTGTTTCAAACGAGCACGGAAGCGCCGCAGAGCTCATATCAACATTGCCGACTTTAAACATGAGCGTTGCGGGCTGCATTTTGTGATCGCTCTCTCTGCCTAAGAAAAACTCCGCGCCCGCATGATAAGCGACATCGCCGTCGCCCGTGCCGTCGATCACGACGCCTGCCAGATAAGCCTGTCTGCCGCTTTTGTTTTCGGTTATAACGCCTTTAACTTTGCCGTTTTCGACCAAGGTATCGCACACGAGAGTATAAAGCAGGATATCAACGCCCGATTCTTTCAGCATTTCGAGATAAGTCGTTTTAAGCAATTCGGGATCGATCTTTGTTTTATCAGGGCAATCGAAATAGTCCTTTTCATGGGATCGGTCCAGTATTTCGCGATACAGCTTACTGTCTGCCGTTCCTGTGAAATGGCTCATAAGTCCGCTTGTGGACACGCCGCCGACAGATGAAAGACTTTCGATTATCAGTGTTTTAGCACCGTTTCGTGCGGCTGACACTGCCGCGGAGAAGCCCGACGGCCCTGAACCTGCGACAATGACATCGTATCTGCCGGCGACCGGCGTTTGCTTCTTTTCTTCTGTTATAAAATCTCTTGACATAAATATGCCTCCGATCATTTCAGATTTATCCGCGCTTCAGAGTTATGGTGAAAACAGTGCCTGTGTCTTCAGAGCTTTTTGCCGAGATATTGCATCCGAGCAGATCGGAAAGGCTTTTTGCAATGCTCAGTCCGAGACCGTGGCCGCCGCCCGAGCGCGCCTTATCCGAACGATAAAACCGATCGAAGATATGCTCCAGGTCCTCTGCGCTCAGCGGATCTCCGCCGTTTTTAACACTGAGGTGCAAAAGCGATCTATCCGCTGTGAGTGAGATATCAACAGCCTGGCCCTTAGGCGAATACTTGACCGCATTATCGATAAGTATATGAAGAAGCTGCATTACAAGCTTTTGGTCGGTCACTGCATACATATCCTGCTCGATATGCGTTTCAACCGACACACCCTTTTCAAATGCAACCGGCTCAAACGAAAGCTCGCATGATTCGATAAGGTCACTGATATTGGTCTTTTCAAGGCATGGCTTTATTGCGTTTTCATCGGAGCGTGCAAGGAAAAGCAGACGCTCTGTGAGTTCTTTCATGCGCTCGGCTTCTTCTTTTGTGCTTTGCAGCCATTTGCGATCGCTGTCGGTCACTGTGTCGGACGACAGCAAAAGATCGCTGTTTGCCAAGATGACGGTGAGCGGTGTTTTCAGCTCGTGCGATGCGTCAGACACAAACTGCCGCTGTTGAGTCCACGCGAGCTTTGCGGGCTTTATTGCAACACCCGAAAGCCAAATGCTGACCCCGAACAGAGCCGCAAGGCTGAGTGTGCCGAGTGCTATGGAGATTATAGCGGTGTTTTTTGTTTGGGAATAGATCTCCGAGCTGTCGGCAAATGAGATCTTAATACCGTCGGGTGAGCCTGAGCAGACATAGATAAGTCCGAAAGAAGATAACTTACCCTCCTGCTTGCCGCTTTCAACAACAGCGTCTACCGCACTTTCAAGCACATTTTTATCGATCGTTGCATTCTGCTCATAGGTCTTGACTATTTCGCCGTCTGTGTCGGAAAAATCGATCTTAGGCTCGGACGGTGCTTTGCCGTCCTTTTCTATGTCGCTTTCCGTTTCGAGCACAGCAGGATCAGACTGACTGTTTTTTCGGAGCAGTACCGTGACGCAGGCTACCGTGCGGCGTGTATCGTCGGGCTTGCCTGTGCCGATCCTCGGATGTTCGGTATTGTCGAGCTCGTCTGTCACCGTCTGCCTTAATGAGCGTGTTATATTGTCTGCCGCGCCGACATAGGTGTTGACGCAGATAGCAATAAAAATAGCGACTATTATTGCTCCTACCGTGATCATATTGATAAGAATAAATCTGCGGCGAAGTTTTTTGAGCATTATTGTTCCTCCTCGTATTCGAGTCGGTAGCCGACTTTTTTCTGCGAGATTATACTGACGGACGATTTGAGAAATTCTAATTTTCGGCGCAGAAACGACATATATGCTTCAACGCTGGAATCGGCGGTGTCGGAATCGTAGCCCCAGACCTTTGTTATGATCTCCTCCTTTGACAAGACCATATTAGGGCGCGAAAGCAGCAGCTTCATTATCTGCGCTTCTTTGAAATTAAGTCTTACCGACTTTTCGCCTTTTGCAAGCTCGAAAGATGAATTTGAAAATGTTATATCACCAAATTTGCTTTCATCGCTCACAGGCTCGCCCTTTCGTCTTGTCAGAGCGCGGACGCGCGCGAGCAGTTCGTCGGGCGAGAACGGCTTTGTCATATAATCGTCCGCGCCGAAGTCGAGTCCGCGGACTTTATCGCGGATGGCGTCCTTGGCAGTGAGCATCAGGATCGGTGTCGCAACACTGCTTTGACGAAGCTCCGCAGCGACCGCAAAACCGTCTTTTCCCGGCATCATTACATCTAATATAATAAGATCGTATTCATTGCAGAGAGCATAATCCACGGCGTCTGTTCCGTTGTAGACAGCGTCTGTCATATATTTTTGTTTTTCGAGTATACCGCAAAGAGCGGCGGAAAGGCTCTTTTCATCTTCCGCAACAAGTATTCTCATTATATATCAGCTCCTTAATATATCTGTTTGAATCGGGGAGTTCCTTCGTTTAATTATACCCTACTTTATTATCATGAGCAACCCTTAAAAAATGCTGAAAAAAGTTTTTTTGTTTTCTTTAGGATTTTTTAAGGATAAAGATTTATCATTAAGTCAGAAACTCAAAGGAGGCAACATTATGGTATCCGTTTTTGAGAGAACCGAGAAGAAGTACATTATAAGCGAACAGCAGGCAAGAACGCTTTTGGCACTGGCTGAAAACAGACTTTGGCAAGACAAGTTTTTTGAAAGCACCGTTATGAGCCTTTATTTCGACACCGACGACTATCGAGTGATACGCTCGTCTGCCGAAAAGCCTGTTTATAAAGAAAAGCTTAGGCTTCGCAGCTACAACACGCCCAATAATGATTCGACTGTGTTTTTGGAACTGAAAAAGAAATATAAAAGAATAGTTTACAAACGCAGAGAGCAGATGAAGCTTTGTGAAGCGGATAGGTATATCACCGGCGGCGAAATGCCGAAAAACACTCAGATAATGCGCGAGATCGATCACTTTATCCGCTCACACACAGGACTTTGCCCGAAAGTGATGATAGCCTATGACCGACACGCATACAAAGGTGACGACGGGTTGCGGCTGACTTTTGACAGGCGACCGAGATACCGCACCGACAGGCTCGATCTTTCGCTTGGCTCTGACGGCAGACTGCTTTTGGACGAAAACCTGATGATAATGGAAATAAAAGTTGATCAATCGATGCCTGTCTGGCTGGCAGACGCGCTTGATGAACTCAATGTGTTCCCTACATCTTTTTCAAAGTACGGAACAGCCTACAAAATTATGATGAATGAAAAAGGAGACGATCTCAGTGCTTGATACATTATTTACACCGATATTTGAATCTACATTTACAGGAACGGACTTTCTTATTTGCACAGCGGCAGCACTTGCTTTCGGAATTATGTTTGCGCTGACCTTTTGCAGAAAAGACGGCAGCAGCCGAAGCTTTAAGCTGACGCTGATACTGCTGCCGGCAGCGGTTCAGACAGTGATACTGCTTGTTAACGGCAATGTCGGAACAGGCGTTGCGGTCATGGGTGCTTTCAGCTTGGTGCGGTTCAGATCTGTGCCGGGAAACGCAAAAGAAATTGCGGCGATATTCATGGCGATGACAGCAGGGCTTGCCTGCGCCGAGGGATATATCGGAATCGCTTTGATATTCACTGTTATAATGTGTGCCGCGGCATTGATAGCAGGTGCGGTTAAGCTTCCCAAAAAAGAAAGCCCGAAAAAGGAGCTTCGGATAACTATTCCCGAATCGCTCAACTACACAGACGCGTTCGACGATGTTTTTGAAAAGTATTTGAAAGAACAGACTCTTATGAATGTTAAGACCACGAACATGGGCAGTCTTTTCAGACTGACATACACAGTTGAGCTGAATGATATTTCAAAGCAGAAAGAATTTATCGACGAGCTGAGGTGCAGAAACGGAAATCTTGAGATCTCGCTCGGCATGGCAAGCACTGTAAAGGAGGCGCTTTGATGTGAAAAAACTGACTGCATTACTGCTGGCTTTATTGCTCAGTATCTCACTTTGTGCCTGCGGCGGCACTTCAAATGTATCAGACACAGGCGATGAATCGGCTACCGACATTACAACGGCAGACTCTTCCGATATGTTTACAAACCGCGATCTTGACGCTTCTTATGACGAATCTACAGCTGAAAATATCACTCTTTCCGACAGTGTGATGAAGATCACAAAAGCCGGAACATATATCATAAGCGGAAGCTGCACAGACGGCACGATAGAAATAGATGCCGCTGACACCGACAAGATACAGCTTGTTTTGAAAAATGCGGCTCTTGCGAGCAAAAGCTGTGCACTTCTTATCAAAAACGCCGACAAGGTGTTTATAACACTGGCGGACGGCACGACAAACAGCATTTCGGACGGCAGCTCTTACACGCTCACCGAGGGCGACGCATCGGTTGACGCAGCGATATTCTCAAAATGTGATCTCACGATCAACGGCAGCGGTACGCTGAGCGTAAACGGCAACTACAAGCATGGAGTTGTATCGAAGGACGATCTTGTTATAACAGGCGGCACGATCGCTGTTACATCCGTATCCTGCGGAATTGAGGGTAAGGACAGCGTTCGCATAACAAAGGCAAATATTACAGTTAAGTCCGGCACGGACGGTATTCGTTCGACCAATGAAGAGGATGAAGCGAAAGGCTTTATCTACATTGAAAGCGGCACTGTCAGCATTGTGTCCTCGCATGACGGTATGCAGGCGGAAAGCGCGATAACGCTGAAGGACGGTACATTTAACATCACCGCCGGCGGCGGAGCGTCGAACGCACAAAAGAAGGTCGAGACAACTCCCGGTGCTCAGCAAAGCAGCACAACGACATCCGACACCGACAGCACAAAAGGCATTAAATGCACGGGCAACATTGTGATAAGCGGCGGCACATACACCATTGATTCAGCAGACGATGCTATTCATTCAAACAGCGAGATCGACATCACAGGCGGCAGCTTCACACTCAAGACAGGCGACGACGGCGTTCACGCAGACAATGTTCTGAAAGTCAGCGGAGGCGAGCTGACTGTTTCGCAAAGCTATGAGGGACTTGAAGCCGGCGAGATCTATATTTCGGGCGGCAACATCAACATCACAGCGAGCGACGACGGACTGAATGCGGCAGGCGGCTCGGATTCGTCCAACGAAAATGGTCCCAGCGGCGGAGATCCGTTTTCATCAGACAGCTCGAAGAAGCTTTGCATATCGGGAGGCAAGCTTATTGTCAACGCGGACGGCGACGGACTTGATTCGAATGGGACTATTGAGATAAGCGGCGGTATCACACTTGTGAGCGGTCCGACAAACGATGGCAACGGTGCTCTCGACTACGGTTCGAGTGCGAAGATCACCGGCGGAATCATTATCGCGGCAGGCTCGAGCGGAATGGCTGAGACATTCACCGAATCGACTCAGGGTGTTATCATGACCGACGTTACATCGCAAAACGCAAATTCATCGATCGCACTTTGCGATGAGGACGGTAATGTGCTGATTTCGTACACTCCCCCGAAGAATTACACAAACATTATACTGAGTGCACCGACGATCAAAAACGGCAGCAGCTACAAGATCGTTTGCGGCGGCACTGTATCGGGTGCTGACGAAAACGGATATGCCGAGTCGGGCACGGTCAGCGGCGGTTCATCTGTTGCAACGATCTCGATGAGCTCTCTGAACTATAAGTCGGGCGGTCAGAGCTCGATGGGAGGCGGTCAGCCGAACGGACAAGGAGGCTCCGGTGCCATGGGCGGCGGTCAGCCGAACGATCAGGGCGGCAATCAACCGAACGGAAAACCTAACGCATAAGTACAAAAGACGGCTCACCTAAAAGTGAGCCGTCTTTTTATTTATTGCCTTTTATCCTATCCATATAGCCTTTATAAGCCTGCTCGGTTTTATTATCGCCGAAAACATAGTATTTTTTATTTTTTATCTCATCGGGCAAATACTGCTGATATGTATAATGATTCGGAAAATCATGCGGATATTTATAGAATTGTCCCGGGGTTTCATTGTCCGCCCCGTCGCAATGCTTGTTCTGCAGGGTTCGGGGTATTGCGCCTGAAATGCCGTTTTTGATATCTGTCATAGCGGCGTTTATCGCGTTATATGCCGAATTGGATTTAGGGGAGATCGCAACCATTATAGTCGCGTCCGCAAGCGGGATCTGAGCCTCTGGAAGTCCGACTGCCATTGCAATATCGACAGCCGATTTCACTATCGGAATGATATTGGGATTGGCAAGTCCGACATCCTCGCAGGCGCACACCATAAGGCGGCGACAAGCCGAAATAAGATCGCCCGCCGAGAGCAGCCGTGCGAGATAATGCACAGCTGCGTCGGGATCTGAACCGCGCATCGATTTCTGATAAGCGGACATAATGTCGTAATGCTCGTCGCCTGTTTTATCGTATTTATTTGCGCTCATCTGCGAAACACTGCGCGCGATCTCGCAAGTGATCGTTCTGCCGTTTTCATCTCTCAGTGCACCGAGCACACAGGCTTCGACAGCATTCATAGCCTTACGGACATCGCCGCCGCACCTGGTTGAGATTATTCTTAGAACATCGTCTTCTATTGTCAGCTTATCATCGCACACCGACTGCATATACTCAAAGCCGCGCTTGACAGCAGGCAGGATATCCTCGCTTGAAACCGGCTTAAACTCAAAAACAGTGCTTCTTGAAAGGATAGCACCGTAGACATAGAAATACGGATTTTCCGTTGTGGACGCGATAAGTGTTATTGCGCCGTTTTCAATGAACTCGAGCAATGATTGCTGCTGCTTTTTATTGAGATACTGGATCTCATCAAGATAAAGTAAAACTCCGTTTTGCCCCTCAAGTGTATTTGTCTCGCTGATTATCGCACGAATGTCCGCTGTTGACGCGGTTGTGCCGTTGAGCTTGTGCATTTTCATTCCCGCGCCCGACGCGATTATTCCCGAAAGCGTTGTTTTGCCGACTCCGGGAGGACCGTAGAATATCATATTCGGCACTTTTCCGCTTTTTATTATATTGAAAAGCGGCTTGTTTTCGCCGAGCAAATGCTTTTGCCCGACAATTTCGCCGAGAGCTTTCGGGCGAAGTATATCCGCAAGCGGTGCTGACATTTTACGAACATTCCTTTCTTAAAACGGTGAGGGGCTTTCATCATGAAAGCCCCGTTTTTATTATTTATAAAGCGGATACTTCTCGCAAATTCCGCCGACCATATTTCTGATCTGCTCCTTCTTATTATCAAAGTTGACAATAGCAAGATGAATACATTCTGCGATGATATCCATATCGTCCTCCTTGAGACCTCTTGAAGTTGCCGCAGGTGTTCCGAGGCGCACTCCGCTTGTGACGAACGGGCTTTCGGGATCATTCGGAATAGCGTTTTTATTTGCGGTGATATAAACATCATCCAGTCTTGCCTGAAGCTCTTTGCCTGTGACGCCTGTTCCGATAAGGTCGAGCAGCATAAGATGATTATCCGTGCCGCCGGAAACAAGCTTATGTCCGCGGGAGGTCAGACCGTTTGCAAGAGCCTTTGCATTGAGAATGATCTGCTGCTGATACTTCTTAAAATCGTCTGTGAGTGCTTCACCGAAGCAAACTGCCTTTGCGGCGATGATATGCATAAGCGGGCCGCCCTGCGTTCCGGGGAACACGCCCTTGTTGATCTGCTTGCCGAGCTCCTCTTTGCAAAGAATAAGACCGCCGCGCGGGCCTCTGAGCGTTTTATGAGTTGTTGTTGTGACAATGTCGGCATACTTGACAGGGTTCGGATGAAGGCCTGCCGCGACAAGACCTGCGATATGTGCCATATCGACCATAAAAAGCGCACCTACGCTCTTTGCGATTTTGCCGATACGTTCGAAATCGATGATCCTCGGATATGCGGACGCACCTGCTACGATCATTTTAGGCTGACATTCTTTTGCAATGCGCTCCATTTCATCATAATCGATAAATCCGTTGTCATTGACACCGTAGGGAACGAAGTTGTAGATAGCGCCGGACATATTGACAGGCGAGCCATGGGTGAGGTGGCCGCCGTGAGCAAGGTTCATACCCATAACAGTGTCGCCCGGTTTGAGCATTGAGAAATAAACCGCCTGATTTGCCTGAGCGCCAGAATGAGGCTGGACATTGGCAAACTCGGCACCGAACAGCTCTTTAGCTCTGTCGATCGCAATATTCTCAACAATATCAACACATTCGCAACCGCCGTAGTATCTCTTGCCCGGATAGCCCTCGGCATACTTGTTTGTGAGCACGCTGCCCATAGCCGCCATTACTGCCGGAGAAACAAAGTTCTCGGATGCGATAAGCTCGATATTTCTCTGCTGGCGGTGCAATTCTGCGTTCATTGCCACGGCAACGGTGGGATCGCTTTTAGCGACAAAGCCGATAGTGTCCATTAAATCTGCGTACATTTTTAATTTCTTCCTTTCATTTTCGCTTAAAATATGTTATAATTATTTCAAAGTATCATAACTACATTATACATGATATTTTTACAATGTGCAATTATTTTTTTAATGTGCACAAAAGAAAGGATAGGGATATATGAAGAAGGAGTATTTTAAAGCAATTCTTGCTGCTGCTTTAGCAGTTGCGGCGGCATTTTCGGTTTGCGGCTGCGGCGATCAGTCGAGCTCTGCCGCCGCAACAACAAAGGCTGCCGAGGAGATCAGCTCGACAGCAGAGGAAACGACAACTCAGACAACGACCGAGGAAGAGACGACCTCTTCGACAACAAAGGCAGCCACTCAAAATTCTAAGACGGATAAGACATCGTCCGGCAATTCGGGTAATTCAGGTAATTCGGGAAGCTCGGGTAATTCGGGAAGCTCGGGTAATTCGGGAAGCTCGGGCAGTTCGAGCAGCAGCTCGTATTCGGCGGACGCGACAGAGCTTTATCTTAAAAAGTTTTCATCTGTTCCCTCGAGCGGCACGATAACGGGAGGCAGTATTTCGGTAGGTCAGAATATTCTTATCAACAACGACTATGCATACGATTTCAGCCAGGACACCGATTTTATCTATTTTTCGGATCTTTCGGGCAGAAAGTTCAATATTATGTTTGACGATCTCGATGTCGATCGTTTCACAGGTTATGAATTCAATCTGATGACAAAGGCGTTTAAATCGATCTATCCCAATGAATATCTCGGCGTTTGCTCTGGATTCCGCACTTACAAGACTCAAAAGCGCAACTTTGACAATTCTGTTGCAAGAGTCGGCGAAAAAGAGACTTTGAAATGGTATACCCGACCGGGATACAGTGAGCACCACACCGGATATGCTATCGATTTCAACACCGATTCCTATGGCAGCAAAGCATTTACCGGCACGGGCAATCAGAGCTGGTTCAGGAAAAACTGCCATAAATACGGCTTTATCCACCGCTACACCGCCGCAAAGCAGAGTATCACGGGCATTAACCCTGAGGCATGGCATTTCAGACAGGTCGGTATTCCGCACGCCGACTATATTATGAAGAACGATATTTGCTATGAAGAGTATATCAGTCTTTTGAAGTCGCACGGATACGACAGCCCGATCAAGGTCACACCCGACGCGGGCGGAACATATTATATTTGGTATCAGGCAGGCAAAAAAGGCACGAGCATCAATGTTTCGGGATATTCAAAATACTATTGCTCGGGCAACAATGTTGACGGTTTTATCATCACAGCTATTAAGTAAAAGGAGAACGGTTCGGTATGGCAAAGGTCACACCTTTTAAAGCACTCAGATTCACTCGTAATGCAGGCGATATAGATAAAGTCGTCTGCCCGCCCTACGACATTATAAGCGAGCCACAGCGGCAGGCTTATCTCAGGGAAAACAGCAACAATGTGATCAGGCTTGAGCTGCCGCGCGACGGTGATGATCCGTATCTAACAGCAAAGGAAACGCTCTTTAAAATGCTTTCAAGCGGTGTTTTAAAAACCGATGACCGACCTGCGATATATGTTTATGAAATAGGATTCACTGCGAAAAACAAACGCAATAAGATCAGAGGAATTATTGCGAGAGTTGAATTGAGCGAGTTTTCAAAAGGTATTGTTTTGCCGCATGAAGAAACGCTTTCAAAAGCCAAGGCGGACAGATTTGAGCTTATGAAAGCGACCTTCTGCAATTTCTCGCAGATCTATTCTCTTTATTCAGATGAGGATCGTATAACCGACAAGCTGGTCGATGAAAAGACGGCAAATATCAAGCCTGTAAACGAATTTACCGATAAGGACGGGCTTGTCCACCGACTTTGGATAATCGACAATGAAGCTGACTGCGCTGAGATCTGCAAAGGGTTTGACGACCGCAAGCTTTACATTGCGGACGGTCATCACCGCTATGAAACGGCGATAAATTTCAGAAACTATTGCAGGGATAACGGCATTTGCGCGCCTGACGCCGACAAGTGCATGATGATGCTGGTTTCAATGCAGAATGAGGGACTTGTTGTTCTGCCGACTCACAGGATCGTGAGAAATCTTCAAAGCTTTGATCTTCAAAAGATCGTTTGCGAGTGCGAGCGGTATTTCGACATTCGTGTTATCAATGAAAATGATGTTGAAAAACAGCTTGATATACAATATGAAAACGGCGAGAAATCGTTTGTTTTGTATGCCGACAAAACCTATAGGCTGCTCACGCTTAAAGACAGCGGTATTATGAACGAGCTGCTCGGCAGTTCGTCGGACGCATACAAAGGGCTTGATGTTAATGTTTTGCACCTTTTGATACTTGAAAAGCTGTTTTCGATCGACAAAGAAAACATGGCCAATCAGAAAAATCTTACTTACACACGGCATATCTGTGAGGCGGTGCACGCTGTTGACAGCGGCGACGCCGACTGCGCTTTTCTGCTTAATCCCACGAAGGTCGAAGAGATCAGAGATGTTGCCGCAGCCGGCGAGAAGATGCCGCAAAAATCGACTTATTTCTATCCGAAGCTTATAACAGGCTTGGTGATGAATTTGTTTGCGCCCGAAAAATAAGCCTCAAAGCGCAAACGACAGCAAAAACAGCTCATACAGCCGATCATAGATCGAATAAAGCTCTGTCGGGCTCAATGGGTTTATTCCCTTTCCTATTTCAAGAGTGAACCCGGGGCGCGAGAACTGCTGAATGAACCAGTCCTTAAAGCCGCCGTAGGAAGCTGTGCCGGAGGGCTTTGCAAGAGCATAATCGCTTGAAGCTGCGAACAACCTTGCGAGAGCGTATCCGCTTTCGGGGGTGTTATCTCCGAACTGCCAATAGATCTCTTCGCCCTGCGAATGAAACGCGAGAGCTTTATTGCAATAGTTTTCACGGCAGATTCGGGTCAAGACCTGAGTTTCGATCTCGCTTTCGGGATACGCTCCGCCATAGCGTCTCGGTGACGGGCCTGTTATTCCCTGCGCGCGCTCAAGCTGCTTTAAAAGCTCGAAGCCCGCATCGAAATTGTGGTTTATATCGACTCCGTTTACATTGGCGTTCCAATATTTATAATCGGTATCGCCGAGTATTTTTCTGACGCTGTCGGCATACTTCCCTGCGGTATCGGGGCCCGATCGCGAGATCTCATATCCGTCGGGGTTGACGCACGGCACACAAAGTATCGTCTTGCCGAAAAGGGCTGTTCTGGCATTGGTGAGCGAGAAGTTTGAATTGGCGGATAACGCTTCACTCAGCTGCTCTAAGAACATTATAAGCACAAGCACTGTGAGCCGCTCGCTGCCGTGAAATCCGCCTGCATACAGCACCTTATTGGAATCAATGCCTATCTGCACAGAATAGATCGGGCGGCCGGCTAATGTTCTCGCTTGCTCCCTGAGCTTGAAAAAATCATGTTTTGCCGCAAGCATTTTGAGATAAGCTTCAAGCTCTTCATATGGGTATTCACGCTGTTCTATCATTTTAAAAATCGATCCTTTCGGGAGGTAATTTATATGGATCTTACGGAAAAGACCCTCGATAAACGATATGCTTACGAGGGCAGGATTATCAATCTCAGGGTGGACAAAGCACAACTGCCCGATGGAAGAGAAGTCTCGCGGGAGGTAGTTGAACATCCGGGCGGGGTTTGCGTATTACCGCTGACAGACGATCATGAAGTGCTGATGGTACGGCAATACCGCTATCCGCATGAGCGGCTGTTTTTAGAGATACCTGCGGGCAAGCTTGAAAAAGGTGAAGATCCTTTTGAATGCGGCAAGCGCGAGCTTTCGGAGGAAACGGGTATGACAGCGAAAAATTATCGCAGTCTCGGCAGACTTATCCCGACTCCTGCATACTGCGGCGAGATCATTTATATGTATCTTGCAACGGGGCTCACACAAAGCGAGCAGCACCTTGACGACGGCGAATTTCTCGAGGTTGAGAAATATCCGATCGAAAAGCTTGTTCAAATGGTGCTTGACGGCGAGATAGAAGACGCTAAAACCCAAGCGGCTGTTTTAAAAACCAAATATCTGATAGACCACAATATGATCTGACGACACAGCTCTCCTTTCGGAGAGCTGTATTTTTTATGAATAACCTTTGCTTTTTTCGGGAAACTAACAAAAAACAAAGGTGGCTTTGCTATGACTTTGAAAATCAGCCGACGCGGATTTGTCCGTGTTATCAGCTTTTCGGCGGCGATTTTGCTGACGCTTTCGGTGTATGCCGTCTCCTCGTGCATGACGGCAAAACGCTACAAAAGCGATCTTCAAAACGATTATTCGGCGGCTTTATCGGAGTTGACCGAATGTTTATCGGCAATCAACTTGAATCTGCAAAAGCAGATCTACGCCTCGACGCCGACACAGTTCTCTATGCTTTCGAGCAAGCTATCCAAACAGGCGGGTGACGCAAAAAGTGCAGTTTCACGGCTTCCGCTTCCGAGCTCGGGGTCTTCGGGAATCTATCGGTTTTTATCGCAGGTGGGCGAATACTCTTTATCGCTCGCTTCCAAAGCCGCCGCAGGCGGCACTCTCACCGAAGAAGAACGGCTTAATCTGAATAAGCTGAGTCAATATGCAAACTCGCTTTCGGGAAAAGTTGATACGCTCAACGCAGCTCTTGACGGCTCTGCGATGTGGGACGGCGAGATAGAATATGCGCTTAGTGGACTCGACGATGAAAACACCTCGCAGATCGCAGCGGCAGCAGAAGACATTGCGCAGACTGTGACTAATTATCCGACCTTGATCTACGATGGTCCGTTTTCCGATCATATTGACCGCAAAACGCCTGCATACACTGCTGACAAGCTGACTGTGAGCCGCGACGCCGCAAAGACGATTGCGGCGAAATATCTCGACTGCGAAAGCGGTGATCTCATTTACAGCGGCGATGAAAACAGCGTTACGGCGGCGTACACATTTAAGTGCGACGACCGCGTTTGCGCTGTGACAAAAGAAGGCGGTGCACTGCTTTATATCTCATCGGGCAGGCAGACGGAAAATGCGAAATTCAATGAACAGGACGCTGTTAAGACGGCTTCAAAATATCTTTCTCAGAAGTTGGGACTAGAATTTAGGGAAAGCTATTATATGATAGAAAACGGTGTGTGCACAATCAATTTCGCCTGTGTTCAAAATGGGATCGTTTGCTACAGCGATCTTATAAAAGTCGGGGTGGCACTCGATAGCGGCAGGATAGAGGATGTCGAAGCCCGTGGCTTTATTATGAATCACCATGCGCGGAAAACGCAGGACGCAAAATACACTGCCGACCGTGCTAAAAGCGTTGTGAGCAATAAGCTGGCTGTGAAGTCTGCTATGCTGTGCCTTATCGATATGAACGGCACCGATGAGAAGCTTTGCTATGAATTTACCTGCTCGGGAACAAACGGAGATGATGTTTTGGTTTATATCAATGCGAACACGCTTAAAGAGGAGAACATTCTTATTCTTCAGCACATGGACGGCGGTGCGCTTACACGATAAAAAGAGGGGCTGAACGCCCCTCTTTGGCATTTTTTCAAATCAGAGTAAAGTACAAATGGCGGGGCATTTGCGCCAAGATTTAAATCGGAGCAATGCTCTGCTTTGCTCGCAAGGAGCAGAGCTTGCGACTGATTGCAAGCGGCGCAAAGGAGCGTCAGCTCCTTCGGAAGTTCAGAGGGAATATTATTCCCTATGAACCTCCGGATGAAACCCGCCGCATACAAAAGGCGGGGGACATTTGCGACAAGATTATACCAATTGACAATTGGCTACGAACGTGTTATAATTGTTACAAATAAGTAACCTTTTAAGGACTGAGAAAAATGAGGATTTTAAAGATTTTATCGGCGGTAACTGCTGCCGCGATCATTTCCGCAATGATCCCCTTTTCAGCTTACGCTGTTTCAAACGAGCAGTACATATATAACTTCCTGACAACAAAGATCGGATTTAACACGGCTGCCGCGTGCGGTGTGCTTGCAAACATTGAGAAAGAATCTGATTTCAATCCCGATCTAAAGGAATACGGCTACACATGGGACGAGGGCTGCGGCTACGGTATCTGTCAATGGACAAATTATCCGAGAGCCTCAGGCAAGGGCAACCGCACCGATCTTGTCAACTGGTGCAACAGCAACGGCTATGATTATAAATCGCTTGAAGGTCAGCTTCAGTTTTTAAAATATCATCTGAACACAAGCTATCATTACAATCGTGTTACCAAAAAGCTGCTCCAGCTTCCCAACACTGCCGACGGAACTTATCAGGCGGGCTACATATGGTGCTACTACTATGAGATACCGGCGGGCTACAACACGGGTGTTTCGGAGGCTCGCGGCAACTATGCGGTAAACAACTACTGGTATAAATACAGCGGTCAGACAAGACCCACAGGTCAATACAAAGTGACGGCAGATCCTTATCTTAATATCCGCAAGGAGCCGAGCACTTCTTCATCTATCATCGGCACACTGCCGCTTAACACAGTTGTTAATGTAACGCAGATCTCGGACGATTGGGCGAAGATCACGTACAACGGTGTTACGGGGTGGTGCAGTATGGGATATCTGACACTTGTGCAGGCAGTCACGACCACGACTGCGACCACGACTGCGACAACCACAACGACTACAACGACTGTTCCGAAAAAGCTCGGTACTTACAAAGTCTATGATGTTTCAACATATCTGAATGTTCGCTCAGGTCCGGGTGCGGATTATTCGACAGTCGGAAAACTTTACGGCGACGACATTGTAACTGTTACCGATATTTCGGGCAACTGGGCTGAAATTCAAAAGGACTCGCTTGTCGGCTGGGCAAGTCTTGACTATTTGCAGTTTATATCATCGACAACCACCGCAGCAACTACAACTACCACTACCCCAGCAACGACTACGACCACCAAGGCAACAACCTCAACATCAACCACAACATATCCGAGTGAGCTGCCTGCTCTGCCGGGAGATGTTGATTCAAACTGTGTTGTCAACCTTGCTGATGTGAGGCAGCTGATGGCACATATTGCGAGTGACGACCTTTTGCTCGGCGCAAAGCTGAAAAACTGTGATGTTGATCAGGATGGTACTGTGACGCTTGCAGATGTAAGACTGCTTGTTTCAATGATAGCAAGCGGCGAGGTTAAGACGATAAAGCCTGTCAGTCACTGATATTTTTAAAAAACATTGAAAAAGTGCTTGATTTTTCAGTGTGAGCATGATATAATATATAAGCTTTTGATTTCACCGAACCTATTCGGCTGGGGTCAATGCGCGGGCTTACGCCCACACATTGAAGCGGGCGGTCCTCTGTGCAATGCTGCGCACGAACGCTTGAAATATTAAATAGGAGGATAACGAAATGGACATGGTCAAGAATCTGACTCAGGGTCAGCTCAAGGAGAACGCTCCTGAAGTTACCGTCGGTGCTACCGTTAAGGTGTATGTTAAGATCCGCGAGGGTGAGAAATCCAGAATCCAGCTTTTCGAGGGCACGATCATCGCTGTCAACGGAACAGGAATCGCTAAGACCTTCACTGTAAGAAAAATTGCTTACGGCGTTGGTATTGAAAGAGTTTTCCCCGTTCACTCGCCTAATGTTGAAAAGGTTGAGGTAGTCAGCTACGGTAAGGCTCGCAGAAGCAAGCTCTATTATCTGCGCGATCGCGTTGGTAAGGCTGCTAAGCTTAAGCAGAAGCTGTAAATCAAAACGAAAACAAGCTGTATCTATTGCGGATACAGCTTGTTTTTTATTATAAAAAAGCCCCATAAAAAGGGGGCCGCCGGCCGATGGCAGGGAAGCTTCATCGACCGGCAGAAGGGAAATATATAGATGTAACAAGACAGCAAATCAATCATGATAGGGGGTTATCCTTACCACGATTTTTATTATAGCATACTGTTTTCTTGTTTACAAATGCATTTTTTGCAATACTGATATGTTTTTACAGCATATCAGATATTGGTGATGCGGATTGCGTCGGCGATCGTTTTTTCCATTGCAAGTCTGCCGTATTTATCGACATCGGCTTTATTTTTATCGCCGTGTGTGAGACAGCCTGCGCCGCCGATACAGCCGCCTGTGCAAGCCATGCCCTCGATAAAGTTGGAAGCCGATCTGCCCTTAGACGCTTTCAAAAGCTCGATCTTGCAAGCGGCAATACCGTCGCACGATACGGGCTTGAGCTCAAAATCATCGATTCCCTGCTCTTTGAGAGCCTGGGCGACAGCATCGGAAAGTCCGCCGCTGCGGGCAAAAATTCTGCCGTAATATGAAGCGTTGTCGAGCGCAGTCTCAGGAAGCTCGGTGAGATCCATATCTCTGCTGTCAAACAGTGCCTGAAGTTCCTCAAAAGTTATGACACTGTCGATGTACTTTGAGACCTCGGGCTTCTGAAATTCCATTTTCTTTGCGGTGCACGGGCCGATGAAAACGATCTTTGAATCCGGAGTTGTTTCTTTGATATACTTTGCGATCATTGCCATGGGCGAAAGATTATGCGAGATCTTATCATTGAGCTCGGGAAAGCTCTTGTGAATATAGTCCACAAATGCAGGGCAGCAAGAGCTTGTGAGGAAGCCTTTTTCCGCAAGCTCGCGCGATTCGGAATAAGCGACCATATCTGCACCGAGAGCAGCCTCGACAACATGGTAGAAGCCAAGCTGTTTAATACCCTCGATGACCTGACCGAGCTTTGCGTAGACAAACTGGCTCGAAATGCTCGGAGCGACAACAGCATAAAGCTTATACTTTTTATTATCCTCACTGCCCTTTATAAGGTCGATAACATCGAGAATGAACGACTTATCGGTGAGCGCGCCCCACGGGCACTGGTAGACGCAGGCGCCGCAGGAAATGCACTTATCATTATCGATCTTAGCCGCGCCGTCCTCAGCCATTGAGATAGCGTTTATCTTGCAGGCGGACTCGCACGGACGCATACGGTTTGCAATAGCGGAATACGGGCAAACAGCCGCGCATCTGCCGCAGTTTACGCATTTTGATTTATCGATATGAGCTTTCTGATGTTCGTCAAAGCTGATAGCATCTCTCGGGCAAACATCTTCGCAACGGTGGGCAAGACAGCCGCGGCACGAATCCGTGACTGTGTATCCGCCGGCAGGACATTCATCGCAGGCGATATCGATGACTTCAATGACATTCGGGTTTTTCTTATCTCCGCCCATTGCTATTTTGATACGCTCGGAGAGAATTGCGCGTTCTTTATAAACACAGCAACGCATAGTTGATTCCTTGCCTGGGATCAGCTCTTTCGGAATGTCTACAATAGACTCCTTGAGATTGCCGTTCCAGTGGTGTCTGGCGACCTCTCTGAGCACCTTATATTTAAGGTGTTGTACCTTTGTATCGAATTTTCTCATAAATTTTCCTCCTAAAGACGATCAAAAATAGCTGACCTTGATTCGTTTGCTCATCTTTTTAAGGCAC
>CAVGWP010000022.1:0-6202 GCA_963633095.1 bacterium
GAGATCTGGAAGAGCAGCGATTGGGAGAAATTCAATATTGAATCCAAGCGTGAGGATGTTTTTGATATCCTCGGTGAAATTTAATGAGCGAGCAATTTTCTCATAAGAGCGTATTGCTGAACGAAGCGGTCGATGCGCTGAATATCAAGCCTAATGGGATTTATGTTGACGGCACCGCAGGCGGCGGCGGACATTCCTATGAGATCGCAAAACGCTTAAACGGCGGCAGGCTCATCTCGATAGACCGTGACCCCTCCGCTGTTAAAGCGGCGACACAGCGCCTCAGCGAATTTCAAAATGTAACGGTCATAAACGCCCGTTTTTCACAGATAAATGAAATACTGGACAGTTTAAAAATAGATAAGATCGACGGCTTTTTGCTCGATCTCGGCGTGTCGTCCCATCAGCTCGACACCGCCGACCGCGGCTTTTCCTACCATTATGACGCTCCGCTCGATATGCGAATGAGCGACAGCGGAGTCAGTGCCGAAGATCTTGTAAACACGCTCGGTGAAAGAGAGCTTTCGGACATATTCATAAAATACGCCGATGAGCGTTTTGCAGGCAGGATCGCCCGCAGGATAGTCGAGCAAAGGAAAGTATCCCCGATCGACACCACCTTAAAGTTGGCATCACTCGTGTCGGAATGTTATCCGCCGAAGCTTCGGCGCGACGGACATCCGGCAAGAAAGGTGTTCCAAGCACTTAGAATAGCCGTGAACGATGAGTTCGGCGAGGAAGAAAGGGCATTAAACGACGGCTTTGAAAGGCTGTCTGCAGGCGGAAGACTTTCGGTCATAACCTTCCACTCCGCAGAAGACAGGCTTGTAAAGCAAGCGTTCGCCGCATTTTGCAGCGGCTGCACCTGTCCGCCGGACTTTCCGGTGTGCGTTTGCGGTAAAAAGCCGAGAGCAAAGCAGATATTTCGCAAGCCGATAACAGCGGGCGAGCTGGAACTGAGCAATAATCCGAGAAGCCGAAGCGCAAAGCTGAGGGCTGTTGAGAAATTATAAAAAATCCAAATAAGAAGGGAAGAGGAACAATGCAGTATGATAACATCGGAGCGGCAAGAGCTATTCCGGCGGCAAGTCCTGCGCGCCGTGCGACCGTTATTCCTCTGCCTGTTAAAAAACAGCGCACAAAAACAAAAGCAAGATCCCGTTCTCAGACGAGAGCCGGCGTCAGATTTGCCACTGTCGCGGCGGTGTTTGTATTCTTTGTCGGAGCATGGTCGTTCAATCTTTTCACAAGAGCGCAGATATGCGATGTTAAAGATCAAATAGCCGTGTGTGATGAAAGCATAAAATCGCTCGAAAGTGAAAGCGTTTCACTTGAAATGCAGCTTGAAAACAAGGTTTCGTTTGATAACCTCGAAAGCGGCGCAAAAGAACTCGGAATGGTTAAACGCTCCGATTCACAGGTCAAATATATCAGCACTCAATCGGAAGACAAAGCACAGATAATAAGTGATAAAAAATAAAAAGTAATAGAGGAAAGCGGAAAATAATAAAATAATAGTGTGCGAACGAGGGTTGAACCAAAAAAATGATTCGGCTCTCGTTTCGGCAGTTTAAATAGGCAAAGGAGCTGAGACAAACATGAAGGATAAATCAACCACCGGCAGAGCAATGTGGAGGCGTACTATCGGTATGCTTGTCATCATGCTGCTCATTTTTTCATGGGTCACAGGCTTCATGTTTTACCATACTGTTATAAATGCCGATGAGCTACGCCGCCAGGCTCAGAACCAACAGCTCAGCGATGTCGAAGTGCAGGCAAAGCGCGGCAACATCTATGATACAAATATGAATGTTCTCGCAACAAGCGCAACGGTATGGCAGGTAGTCGTCCGCCCGACGGCATTCAAAGTGACTGATAAGGTCAATGAGCGTGAGGTTGCCGCAGCGGGACTTTCGGAACTGCTCGGTCTCACCTATGAAAAGGTGCTGAGCTTGTGCGAGAAAGATGTCGCATATCAGCGTGTCGGCAGTAAAATAGAATCCGATGTCACCGAAAAGGTGCGCAGCTTCATAAACGAAAAAGGTCTTTCTCATTGCGTTGAGCTCGAAGAAACAAGCAAGCGCTACTATCCGAACGACAATCTGGCGTCAACCGTGCTCGGCTTTGTCGGAACGGACAACAACGGACTTGAAGGTCTTGAAGCACAGTACGATTCCGAGCTCGCAGGCGAAAATGGCAGAATAGTCTCTGCGAGAGATTCTGTCGGCGGCGAAATGCCGTTTGCCTATGAAAAGGTGATCGATGCGAAGCCCGGCAACTCGGTCGTAACAACGCTCGACGAATATATCCAGTATGTCGCCGAGAAGTATCTCACGCAGGCTGTCGAGCAAAACGGTGTCAAAGAACGCGGCTGCTGTATCGTTATGGATGTCAACACAGGCGGCGTGCTTGCAATGGCAACCAAAAACGACTTCGATCCAAACGATCCGTTTACGATCGCTGATGAGAAAAAAGCAAAAGAGATCGCCGCAATAACCGATGATGAAGAGCGTGAAAAAGCGCTCACCGAAGCGCAGTATGCTCAGTGGCGTAATAAATGTGTTTCCGATACTTATGAACCGGGCTCGGTTTTCAAAATCATAACGGGCTCTGCTGCAATAGAAGAGAATGCTATCTCGCTATCCGATACATATTATTGCCCCGGCTATATTGAAATAGCCGACCGAAAGATTCGCTGCCATAAAGACGGCGGCCACGGCACCCAAACTCTTGCCGAAGCATATATGAACTCCTGCAATCCGGCGTTTATCACAATAGGCCAGAAGCTCGGTGTAAGCCGATTCACGGCATACCGAAAAGCCTATGGTCTTGAGAACATAACAGGCATCGATCTCCCCGGCGAAAGCTCTCCGATCGTGCACACCGCATCAAGCATGGGACCTGTTGAGCTGGCGTCCGAATCGTTCGGTCAGTCTTTCTCAATAACCCCGATTCAGTTTATAACCGCAATTTCGGCTGCAGTCAACGGCGGCTATCTTTATGAACCGCATGTTGCAAAGCAGATAATCGATTCCGACGGAAACATCGTCAAAAACTATGAAAAAGAGCCCAAAAGACAGGTAATATCGAATGAAACAAGCCAAAAGATCTGCGAGTTCCTCGAGGGCGTTGTCAGCGAAGGCACCGGAAAAAACGCCTATATTGCAGGCTTCCGTATCGGCGGTAAAACAGGTACATCCGAAAAGCTTAATTCGGGCGGACGCATAGCGTCTTTCGGCGCAATAGCACCGAGCGACAAACCGCAGATAGCAGTGCTCATGCTGCTCGATGATCCGAGCGTTTCCAACCCATACGGCGGCACACTTGTCGCTCCCATGGTCGGCAAAATATTGGAGGAGATCCTTCCGTATCTTCAGGTCAGCCCCGAATATACTGAGGAAGAAGCTGCAAAGCTTGCACTCAAGACTCCCGATGTAACAGGCATGAAGCTGAGTGAAGCCGAGGCGACGATAACGGAAAGCGGTCTTGAGGTTGAGGTCATCGGCGAGGGCGACACCGTCAAACGCCAAACCCCGTCAAGCGGACAGGAAATCCCGAAAGGTGGTAAAGTCGTGCTCTACACTGACGACTCCACTGAAAAAACAAAAGCGACTGTACCTAATTTCAACGGTATGACGGTCAGCGAGGCAAACTCTGCTGCAATCAATGCCGGTCTTAATATAAAAATAAGCGGGTCAACCGATAATTCGGTTGCTTATAGCCAGTCGCTCGCAGAGGGCACCGAGGTCGATAAGGGAACTATTGTAACAGTTGAATTCCGCGAAAATGTAACTGTCGAATAAAGAGGAGAAAGGAAAGTCAAAGCATGAAATTCAAAGATATTTACGAAGGCTCGCCCGAAAAATTTGCGGATATTAAGGTCGAGTCGGTTCAGTGCGATTCAAGAAAAGTCACAAAAGGAACAGTGTTTGTCTGCATCAAGGGTGCTGCCCTCGACGGACATAAGTATGCCGAGAGCGCATATAAAAACGGCGCGGCGGTGATCGTCTGCGAACACGATGTCGGTCTTGATAATCAGCTTATCGTTGAAGATTCCCGCGAGGCTTATTCCTCAATGTGCGCCAACTATTTCGGCAATCCTGCCAAAAGTCTGAAGCTCATCGGCATAACAGGCACAAGCGGCAAGACCACAACAACATATATGATCCGCTCCATGCTTGAACGCCTCGGTCATAAAACAGGTCTCATCGGCACTATTCAGAATATTGTCGGTGATGATGTCCTGCCTGCCAAAAACACAACTCCCGACGCTTATGAGCTTCATTCACTGTTCTCACTTATGCTCAAAGCGGGCTGTGAGTATGTTGTTATGGAGGTATCGTCACATGCGCTTGATCAGAAGCGTGTGTGGGGACTTGAGTTTGAATGTGCCGTGTTCACAAACCTCACTCAGGATCATCTTGATTACCATATTACAATGGAAAACTATCTGAATGCAAAGCTTCTTCTGTTCAAGATGTGCAAAACAGCAGTTATCAATCTCGACGACGAATATTCAGACCGCTTCATAAACGGCTGCGACTGCAAGAAAATAACCTATTCCGCGAAAAACAGCAGTGCCGATTATTATGCCGAAAATATCAAATACAGCGCAGGCGGCGTGACCTATGATCTTTGCGGCGGCGATAAACGCAAGGAGATCAATGTTGCAATACCCGGCAGCTTCACTGTTTATAATTCAATGGCGGCAGGAGTCAGTATGCTCGCCTGCGGATTTGATTTCGATAAAACCACCGATCTTCTCTCAGGCGTTGAGGGAGTCAAGGGCAGAGTGGAAGTTGTCCCCGGCGGCGACGGTTACACCATGATAATCGACTATGCGCATACCCCCGACGAGCTTGAAAATGTTATAAAAATGCTCAACGGGATCAAAGCAGGAAGAATGGTAACGCTGTTTGGCTGCGGAGGCGACCGCGACCGCACAAAGCGTCCGATAATGGGCGAGATCGCAGCAAGACTTTCCGATTTTGTTATAGTCACCTCGGATAACCCCCGATCGGAAAATCCCGAAAAAATAATCGAAGATATCTTAGCCGGCATGAAAAACACCGACACCCCCTATATCGTCATCGAAAACCGTGCCGAAGCTATCGAATATGCCGTTAAAAACGCAAAGCCCGACGACATCGTGCTTTTTGCAGGCAAGGGTCATGAGACTTATCAGATCCTGCCCACAGGCACAATACATTTTGACGAACGCGAAGTTATAGCCGCCGCATTAGCGGATAAATAATCAAAAGGACGGTATTGAAATGTCAACGATAATTCTAATAATAACCGCCGTCAGTGCCTGCGTTATCACAGCACTTTTCGGCATGGTGCTGATCCCGTTTCTCCGAAAGCTTCATTTCGGGCAGACTATTCTTGAAATAGGCCCGAAGTGGCATGAGAAAAAGCAGGGCACGCCGATAATGGGCGGCATCATGTTCATTGTCGGAACTCTTGTATCGCTCGGGATAGGTCTGACTCTTGCGTTCACTGCCGCGCCGAACGGCGATTATGCCCGCGATCTTTCAAGCGCAAACCGCATACTTCAGCTTTGCGCCGGCATTGCGCTTGCACTTTTAATGGGCTTCATCGGCTTCACGGACGACTATATAAAAGCGGTCAAAAAGCGCAATCTCGGCTTGAAAGCAAGCCAGAAAACATTTATGCAGCTTGCGGTCGCAGTCGCATATCTCACAACAATGTATTTCTCCGGCATGAAAACAACGCATATTCCGTTTGTCGGCGACATTGACATAACATCTGGCTTCGGTCTGCTTTTCTGGCCGATAGCACTGATTTTTATCTACGGCTTCACAAACGCCGTAAACCTGACCGACGGTATAGACGGTCTTGCGTCGTCCGTCACTTTTGTTGTGTCACTGTTTTATCTTGTGATGACGACCGTCCTCGCAAATTGGGGTTACAATCTTCTCTCCGCAGCACTTGCTGGCTCGCTTGTCGGCTTCCTTATTTGGAATTTGAACCCCGCTAAAGTGTTCATGGGCGACACAGGTTCAATGTTCCTCGGCGGAATTGTCGTTGCATTCGCTTTTGCAAGCGGCTGGCCGATACTTCTGTTTTTGTCGGGCATACTGTATCTTATCGAGGCAATGTCCGTTGTTATTCAGGTCGCGTATTATAAACGCACAAAAAAACGCCTTTTCAAAATGAGTCCGATCCATCACCACTATGA
>CAVGWP010000022.1:6212-18241 GCA_963633095.1 bacterium
AAATAAGATAGTCCTTGTTTTCTCGCTTGTCGCATTCATCGGTTGTGCACTCGCATTTGTAATAATGGCGGCAGACCTGTTTATCTGATAATTCGAATTAACGATCCGAAAAAGGAGTGATCATTTGGAAAACGCAAGCAAACGGCCCGAGCGTGTTAAAAAGCCGGGGCTTATCGAGCGCACGCTCGTCAGCAACGCACGTGATCTCGGTTCGTCGTTCAAGCGCGCCCGTAAGGCAGGGCTTATCCAAAAGGGAAAAATAGATGTCGTTTTTCTGATAATACTCGCGGTGATTCTCGTTTTCGGGCTTGTAATGCTTTTTTCCGCAAGCGGCCCTAAAGCTCTGCAGGAGGAAGGCGACAGATATTATTTTATTAAGCGTCAGCTGATCTATGTCGCAGGCGGACTTTTGATAATGTACCTTTTCTCGAGAATAAACACCGAGATGTGGAGAATTTTTATCAAGCCGTTTTTGTTTGTGGTTCTGGTGCTGCTGATCTATGTTAAATTCTTCGGCTATAAAGGCAGATGGATCTCTCTTCCCGGCATAACATTTCAGCCGTCCGAGCTTGCAAAATTCGGTCTTATAGTCTATATCTCGCATATCATTTCATTTGATCCCGAATCGGTCAAAAGGCTTGATAAATTCATCGGTAAGATATTAGTTCCGTTCGGAATTTTCGAGGCACTTATCGTAACAGAACCTCACCTTTCCGCAACGATCCTCATCTTCCTTATCTGTATGACCGTCATTTTCATCGGCGGACTCGATAAAAAAATCGTTATCGGCAGTGTGACGATTGCCGTAGGGCTTGTTATTTTGGTATTGATCTTCGGCAGATCGTATTGGCAGGACAGAATAGATGTCTGGCTTGATCCCTATTCTGACCCGACCGGCGACAGCTATCAGACTTTGCAATCGCTTCGTGCGATCGGTTCCGGCGGTGTGCTCGGAGTGGGACTCGGCGAATCAACCCAAAAATATCTGTGGTTGCCCGAACCGCAAAACGACTTTATTTTCTCAGTCATCTGCGAGGAACTCGGCTTTGTCGGAGGTCTCTCAGTGCTTTTGCTGTTTTTGATCCTTGTGTGGCGCGGCTACACGATTTCAGCAAAATGCAAAAGCAAATATAACGCATTGCTTGTCATCGGACTCGTGTCACAGGTGGGCTATCAGGCACTTTTAAATGCCGCGGTAGCAACCAATGCAGTGCCGAATACGGGTATCAGCCTGCCGTTCTTCAGCTACGGCGGAACGGCAATGATAATGCTGCTCGCTCAAATGGGAGTTGTGCTCTCTGCATCGAGAGTGAGCAAGATAACAAAGGTTTAAGGAGAGTTTTTATGAAGATCGTATTTGCCTGCGGCGGTACAGGAGGCCATATAAATCCCGCTATCGCAGTCGCCGGAACGATAAAAGAAAAGCACCCCGAAGCGCAGATCGCATTTATCGGCAACCGTGTCGGTATGGAAGCAACGCTTGTCCCGAAAGCCGGCTACGACTTTTATCCGATAGATGTCGCAGGCTTTCAGAGAAAAATCAATTTCACAAATATAAAGCGAAATATCGGCGCTTTTTATAAAATGTTCGCTTCAACCGCGCAGTCGGGCAAAATACTCAAAAGGTTAGAGCCGGATGTGGTTGTCGGCACAGGCGGCTATGCCTGCGGACCGGTGCTGAGAAAAGCGCATAAGCTCGGAATAAAAACAGCTACCCATGAGCAAAATGCGTTCCCCGGGGTCACAACAAAGCTGCTTTGCAAAACAGCGGATGAAATAATGGTCGCAATGCCGCAGGCAATAAAACGCCTGCCAGAAAATCGAAGCTATGTCGTGACAGGCAATCCAGTCAGAAGCTCGATAATCAATATGACCAAAGAGGAAGCCCGCAAAAAGCTCGGCATCGACAACCGCCCGATGATACTTTCACTCGGCGGCTCGCTTGGTGCACGAGCCATAAATGAAGCCGTTGCAGAGCTGATAGGCCGTCACGGCAACAGCGGTAAATACTATCATTATCATGCTATCGGCAAATTCGGCATGGATTTTATGCCCGACCTCATTCGCTCGAAAGGCGTTGATTATGAAAACAAGCCATGGCTTCGCATAACCGAATATATCTATGATATGGATGTCTGCATGGCGGCGGCAGATGTTGTTATCAACAGAGCCGGCGCAACAACCTTAAGTGAGCTTGAAGTGCAGGGCAAGCCGTCTGTACTTATTCCGTCTCCGAATGTCGCGGAGAACCACCAGTATTATAATGCAAAAGCGCTCTCTGATAACGGCGCCGCAGTGCTGATCGAGGAGAAAGACCTCACAGGAGATAAACTCTGCGATACCGTTTTCGGCTTACTTGAAGACAAAGATAAGCTCGATAAAATGAGCGCCGCAGCAAAGAAGATGGCAGTCACCGATTCAAATGAACGAATCTACAATGTCATAATGAAGCTCATCGAAAAGTAACAAAATCAAGCCTTTTTCATAATATATATCGATTTTACGATATTTTATGAAACGGGGTGCTTTTTGTGGCTGTATACGAGATAAACGGCGGCCGTAAACTGTTTGGAGAGGTGCGTGCGCACGGTGCGAAAAACAGTGCGCTTCCGCTTCTTGCCGCATCACTTATATGCGACGGCGAAACAGTGCTTGAAAATTGCCCGAAACTGTCCGATGTGGATATAACACTCGACATTCTCAGAACACTTGGCTGCACCGTCCGGCGCGAGGACCACACGGTCATAATCAACGCCGAAAACGCATTTGGAAGCAGTGTGCCGGACGAACTAATGTGTAAAATGCGTTCGTCGGTGCTGTTTTTGGGCACAATGATCTCAAAATGCGGCTGTGCAAGGATAACATATCCGGGCGGCTGCGAGCTCGGCCCGCGCCCGATCGATCTTCATCTCAAAGCAATAAATTCACTCGGTGTAAATGTCGAGGAACGCCACGGCAGAATAGATTGCCGCTGTTTCGACAGACCGCAGGGAGCAGTCATATCATTACCGTTTGTAAGTGTCGGCGCAACAGAAAATGCGGTTTTGTGCGCCGTCCGAGCGCACGGCACAACAACAGTTTTAAATGCAGCGACTGAGCCGGAAATCTCCGATCTGTGCGACTTTTTGAATAAGTGCGGTGCGGATATCCGCGGAGCAGGCACAGGCACTGTCACGATAAACGGCGTCAACCGTCTGCACGGTTGTACTCACCGCGTCATACCCGACAGGATCGAGGCGGCTACATATATGGCGGCGTGCGCCGTCACAGGCGGCAGACTCCGAATCAGCGGCATCTGCCCCGAACATATCCGTCCGGTGCTGTTTGCTTTCAGAGAATCCGGCTGCGTCATCGAAGAGGACAGCGATTCGCTGTTTTTAAGTGCTCCGAAGCAGCTGTCGAGGATCCGCCTTGTGCGAACACAGGTCTATCCCGGATTTCCCACAGATGCTCAGGCACCCATGATGTCCGTCGCGGCTGTTGCAAGAGGCACATCAATATTTATCGAAACAATATTTTCCGATCGCTTCAAGCATATCGAAGGGCTGACTCGCTTTGGCGCAAATATCAAATCCGAGCAGTCGGTCGCGGTAGTAGAGGGAGTAGAAAAGCTGTACGGCGCGTGCACCACTGCACCCGATCTCAGAGGCGGAGCGGCTTATGTGGTCAGCGCGCTTGCAGCAGTAGGAAAAAGCGAGATCCACGCCACCGAGCATATCGAGCGAGGATATGAAAAAATATGCGAAAATCTCAGTGAATTGGGAGCAGATATAACCGAAAGGAAAGAGTGAAATTGGAAAAGGAGAAGGAAAGCAGATCCGAACGTCGCAGAAAAAGCTCAAAGCGGCTTTACTATACTATCGGAGCTGTCGCAGCGGTGTGCGTGCTCGTTATATGCTCGCTCACTGTGTTTTTCAGAGTCGGAGAGATCTATGTCACCGGAGACGAAGTGCCGTATTCGGCAGATGAGATAATCTTTAATTCCGGCGTTGAAACAGGGACGAATATAATAATGACTGTCACCGATAAAGCATCGGAGCGAATAAGCGAATCACTGCCGTATATCGAAAGTGTCGAGGTAATAAAACATTTCCCGTTCAAGATCGAAATGAAAGTCAAAAAGGCGCAGATAATCGGTCAGATCGAACAAAACGGAGTTCTGATAGTCGATCGCCGCGGCAGATGTATCGACCGTGTCGATAAGCTGATGTCGGGCGTTCCCGTCATCAGGGGATCGGGCGTTATTACAGGCGAGATCGGCAAGGAAATGTCGTTCGGCGCGGAAAACACATTGTCTGATGTCACCGCTATGCACGATGCTTTTGAAAAAGCAAATATCAGCGGTATCACCGTATATAATACAAGCGATGAAAACAAGATCAGTGCAACATATCAAAACAGGATCGTGATAAATTTCGGCACATCCGAGCATCTTTCCGAAAAACTCGAATACGCCGTTAAAATAATCGAAAAGCAAAAAGACAGCAGTCAAACGGGCGTTTTAAACCTGAGCCGTATACCCAATGATAAACAGTATGCCTATTTTTCACCCGAGATACTTAAAGACGATCAAACCGCCGATGTGCTCGAGAAAAAATAAAAAAATAATAAAAAAACAGTTGAAATTTTGCGTTTGATATGGTATTATAAATTAGAAATTATGTTTAATTGATTTTCTAAGGTTTTAATGTTATACAGGAGGGTTCAAAATGGGATTTGAAGTTTCAAAAGAGCTGGATGATGTTGTTCAGATTAAAGTAGTAGGCGTCGGTGGAGGCGGCGGAAACGCACTCAACCGTATGTTTGAAGCAGGTGTAAAGGGTGCTGAATTTGTTGCTATCAACTCCGATGCACAGGCGCTTCTCCTTTCGCACGCACAGCATAAGATTCAGATCGGCGAAAAGCTCACTCACGGTAAGGGCGCAGGCGCTAACCCTGAGATAGGCAAGGGCTCCGCCGAGGAATCCAAGGAAGATATTATCGAGGCTCTCAAGGGCACGGATATGGTATTCATCACCGCAGGTATGGGCGGCGGCACAGGAACAGGTGCTGCTCCGATCGTTGCGGCAACCGCTAAGGAAATGGGTATCCTCACAGTCGGCGTTGTAACAAAGCCGTTCGCTTTCGAGGGTAAGAGAAGAATGAATCAGGCAGAGCAGGGTATCGCAGAGCTTGCAGACCATGTAGACAGCCTTGTTGTCATTCCGAATGAAAAGCTTAAAGAGATCTCCAATGAGAAGATCACATTCACCAATGCGTTCGCTATCGCAGACGATGTTCTTCGTCAGGGCGTTCAGAATATTTCCGAGCTTATCCGTATGCCTGCTATCGTCAACCTTGACTTTGCAGATGTTAAGTCGATCATGGAGGACGCAGGCTATGCACACATGGGCGTCGGCGTTGCTTCGGGCAAGGATAAGGCTGAACTTGCAGCAAAGGCAGCTATCAACAGCCCGCTGATCGAAACTCCGATGAACGGCGCAAAGGGCGTTATCATCAGTATCACAGGCTCTCCGGATATGGGACTCGACGAGGTTTACGAAGCTTCGTCCATTATCTCCGAGGCAGCTCATCCGGATGCAAACATCATCTGGGGTGCAAATACCGACGAGTCACTTGAAGACACGATCAAGATCACCGTTATCGCAACAGGCGCAGGCGATTCCGTTTCTGCCAAAAAGGCAGACGATCCGTTCGCATCGCTGAATATCAGCTCGAACACAGAGTCGGAAGACCCGTATTTCGATGTATCTAAGATCTTCCCGAAGGCTTGATCGAATATCGTTGTAAGAAAGTCCGGCAAAATGATGCGTCAGTGTTGTTTTGTCGGATTGCTTTGTATTAAGGAGGAGTCTGCGTGGAGTGGACAGAGCTTGTAACGGAGATTCCCGTCCGTTATGTGGAAAGAGCGTCGGATATAGCCTGCATGGCAGTGCCCTACGGTTTCTATCTTGAAGACTATTCCGATCTGGAGCAGGGTGCAAGAGAAATCGCCCATATCGATCTTATCGATGAAGACCTTTTAAAGAAGGATAGAGCCGCTGCTCTTATTCATATTTATATTTCGCCGTCCGAAAACCCGTCGGAAGCGGCAGAATATCTCAAAGCGAGATTTGAAAGTGAAAATATCCCGTATAAACTCACAATGAACGGTATCCGTGAGGAAGATTGGGCGGATAATTGGAAGCAGTTTTTTAAGCCGGCAAGGATAGGCGAAAAGCTGCTCATCCTTCCCGAGTGGGAGAATGACGCCAATGAGGACGGTAGGACAATTTTAAACATAGATCCGGGCGCCGCATTCGGCACAGGTACCCATGCAACTACGCGCCTTTGCCTTGAGATGATAGAGCAGCAGTCGCCGAACGGTAAAACAGTGCTCGACATCGGCTCGGGCAGCGGAATTTTGTCGATCGCGGCAATGCTTCTCGGAGCAAAGCAGGCGGTCGGCGTGGATATTGATCCGCTCGCGGTCAAAACAGCAAAGCAAAACGCCGAGAAAAACGGGCTTTATGCTCCGGAATACACTGTCGTTTGCGGAGACCTTGATGATAAAATAACAGATAGCTATGATATCGTTATTGCCAATATCGTTGCAGATGTGATAATCCGCCTGTGCGGCAGTGTCCCGAAAAGAGTGAAGGACGGCGGAGTTTTCATTGTTTCCGGAATTATCGATCAGCGTGAAGACGAAGTCGCGGCGGCGCTTGTATCTGCCGGTTTTGAGATATTCTCAAGAAAAGAAGCCGGCGGCTGGGTCTGCATGGCGGCGAGAAAAAAGTGATTATAGATTAAACCTACCCGAAAGGAGACTGTTTGATGCTTCAGTTTGAAGAACAAAAGCAGAAACTGAATGAATACCGCAACGGAATGAACGAGCTTAAAGAGGCACTCGATTATGATGCTTTGAAAGAAAAAGTCGCAAAGCTCGAGGAGCAAGCGTCGCAGGAGGGATTTTGGGACGATCTTGAGAACTCTCAGAAAGTCTTAAAAGAAACCAGCCACCTTAAAGACACTATCGCAAAATACGATTCGCTTAATCAGGATTTTCTTGATCTGTTCGACCTTATCGAAATGGCGGACGAGGAAGAGGATCTTTCAATGCTCGACGATGTTGTAAGCGGCGTTGATAATTTTGTGAACACATTTGAGGATATGCGTCTTCAGACTTTGCTTTCAGGCGAATATGATAAAAACAACGCGATCCTCACATTCCATGCGGGAGCCGGCGGCACAGAGGCTCAGGATTGGGTTCAGATGCTGTTTCGTATGTATTCGCGTTGGGCTGAACGCCATGGCTTCAAGTGCAAAACGCTCGACTTTCTCGACGGCGATGAAGCAGGTCTTAAAAGCGCCGTGGTGCTTGTCGAGGGCGAAAACGCCTATGGCTACCTGAAATGCGAAAGCGGCGTTCACCGTCTTGTCCGCGTATCTCCGTTTGATTCGTCGGGAAGACGGCACACATCGTTTGCATCACTTGAAGTAATGCCGGAGATCAACGATGATATAACTATCGAGATCAGCCCTGATCAGCTCAAGGTAGACACATATCGTTCAAGCGGTGCAGGCGGTCAGCATGTCAATAAAACAGAGTCTGCCGTTCGTATAACTCATATACCCACAGGCATAGTTGTCGCTTGTCAGAATGAGCGTTCGCAGCACCAGAACCGCGAAGTTGCAATGCGTATGCTCAAGTCAAAGCTTGTTGAGATAAAGGAGCGCGAGCACCTCGATAAGATCGAAGATATTAAGGGTGTTCAGAAAGAGATCGCATGGGGCTCGCAGATCAGATCTTATGTTTTCATGCCCTATACTCTCGCAAAGGATCATCGCACAGGCTTTGAAAACGGTAATATCAACGCCGTTATGGACGGCGATATCGACGGATTTATCAACGCTTATCTCAAAGCACAGTCGCAGGGAAAGCTCTGATGAATTATCGCACATGATCGCGGCGGAATGTATGTCCGCCGCTTCAGGGGAAATATATTAGTGCGTTTCGATGAGCGCAAAAAGGAGGGCAGAAGGGAAATTCATCGAAAACATATTCATCACTGTATTTGGAGGATTTTTATTATGGAACAAAATATTGCTAAAGGTTCATCATTCCTTAAAGTAACAGGTATCCTTATGATCATCTCGGCATCTATCAGTCTTGTTATTGATACTTCCAGTTTCTTCCTCGGTGCGGCGTTTGATGCTCTGGGAGCAAAGGATGTCGGCAATTTTATCTATCTTGCAAGCGTTATCATGCTTATTGATGCGGCTGTTGAAATGGTTGCAGGTATCATGGGCGTTGCGTTCTGCAAAAAGCCAGAAAAAGCAAATGTATGCCTCGTTATGGGTATTATCGTTGCAGTTCTCTGCGTTGTAGGCACGATTTTCAGTATCGCTTCGGGAACTGATTTCGGCGCAAGCACGATTTTCAGCCTGCTCCTCGGTCTTGTTATTCCGGTGCTCTATATCGTAGGCGCTGTAAAGAATAGGTCTGTTGAAGCTCCGGCAGCCGAATGATTCGGGCATTAAGAAAGTACATATATAAAAAGGGCGTGGCTTGCAAAAGCCGCGCCCTTTTGCTTGATTTTTCATTAAAAATGTGATAAAATCAGTGCATAAGAGATTAACCGAATTTGCCCCGTGTGAATAGAATGACGCAGGGGGCGATTTTATGATAAGACGCAAAAGGCTTAAAAGACGTCTGCGCTTTGTGGCAGTTCTGCTGTTTTTATCTGCATGCGCCGTTGCGCTTTTTTGCGATACTTATATTCGTCCGCTTGTGGTGTCGGCGGCGGAGGATGCCGCTGTAAAGCAGGTCAATATAGCCGTGAACCGCGCGATAAGTGAAATACTGAGCGATAATAATGAGAAATACAGCGGCATAACCGCCACTGTTTACGGTGATAATAATTCCGTGAAGAGCGTTAAGACAGACGCTGTTAAGCTTAATCTTTTAAAGTCCGATATCGAAGCGTATATTGCAAATACAGCAAGCAAGTCTTCGGGCGGCAAGGTCGAAATCAGCCTCGGCACACTCATTGAGAACGATTGGACGCTCGGCAGAGGTCCAAATCTTTCGTTTGAGTTCGACACTGAAAATACATCTGTCGGCGAGTTTTACGATAGCTTCACAGCCGCAGGTATCAACCAAACTAAATACAGTCTGCGCCTCAAAGTCACAACAGATATCGTTTTGCTGATCCCGTGGCATACAGAGCGCGTCAGCGTCAAAACAGATGTAGTCATAGCAGATCAGATAATAGTCGGGCAGACCCCGAATTCGTATACAAGTGTGAATATCGACAAGGAGAGATAAAAATGAAAAAAGCGGATAAGCAGCGGTATGAGGAGCTTTGCAACGAGATCGACCGCCATAATAAGCTCTATTATGATATGGACGCTCCCGAAATCGATGACTATGAATATGATATGCTCATGCTCGAACTCAAGCACCTTGAAACCGAGTATCCCGAGCTCAAAACCGATAATTCGCCGACAGCTCATGTAGGCGGTGTTGCGTTGAACACCTTTGAAAGCGTGATTCATGATGTCCCAATGCTGAGTCTTCAGGATGTCTTTTCCGAGGATGAGCTTTATGAATTTGATCAAAGAGTCCGCAAGTCGGCAGGAGATGTCCACTATTCGGTCGAACCCAAGATAGACGGACTTTCGGTTTCGCTTGAATACCGTAACGGTGTGCTCACAAAAGGCTCAACGAGGGGAGACGGTGTAACGGGCGAGGATATAACAGCGAATTTGTTTGCAGTTCGCAGTGTTCCGAAAAAGCTTGCCGACGCGCCCGAATTTCTCGAAGTCCGTGCCGAAGCATATATGCCTCATGAAAGCTTTGAGAGGCTCTATAACGAACAGCTGAGTATCGGCGGAAAGCTCCCGAAAAACCCGAGAAACGCCGCTGCCGGATCGCTAAGGCAAAAGAATCCGAAAATCGCGTCACAGCGCGGACTGAGCGTGTTTGTGTTTAATGTTCAGCGAGTTATCGGCAAAGCCTTTTCATCTCATATCGAATCGCTCGATTATCTCAAGTTGAACGGCTTTCCGGTGCTTCCGTTTTATGAACGGTGCGATAATATCGAGGAAGCAGTCGGAGAGATCCGCCGTATCGGCGAACAGCGCAGCTCGCTTGACTTTGATATAGACGGCGCCGTTATCAAGGTGGACGAGCTTGCGATCCGAGAAATGCTGGGCGACACTGCGAAGTATCCTCGCTGGGCAGTCGCATTTAAATATCCGCCCGAGGAAAAAAGCACAAAAATAACCGATATCGAGGTCACAGTCGGCAGAACAGGCGTGCTGACGCCGACCGCGGTTTTCGAGCCTGTAATGCTCGCGGGGACATCGGTCTCCAGAGCGGTGCTTCATAATGAAGATAATATAAATAAGCTCGGCATAGGCGTCGGCGATATCGCCGTTATCCGAAAGGCGGGCGAGATAATCCCCGAGGTCGTCAGGGTCGAAAAGCATAACGGCGAGGTCTTTAAAATGCCTCAGAATTGCCCGTCCTGCGGAGAACCTGTTGTCAGGGAAGATGACGAAGCGGCGATCAGGTGCGTAAACCCCGAATGTCCGGCTCAGCTTATCCGCAACATGACCCACTTCGCAAGCCGCGACGCTATGGACATTGAAGGTCTCGGCGAGGCTGTTGTCGTGAAGCTGATCGAAAGCGGACTTGTCGGAAGAATAGAGGATATCTATACTCTCAAAAGAGAGGATATCCTGTCGCTTGATAAAATGGCTGATAAATCGGCGGATAATCTAATCTCGGCAATCGAACATTCAAAGCAAAATGAGCTTTATCGATTGATATTCGGACTCGGTATCCGCATGATCGGAGTCAAAGCCGCAAAGCTGCTTGAGAAAAACTTTCAGAGCCTTTTCGAGATAATGGACGCAGATAAAGACCGCTTGTCACAGATCGACGGTTTCGGCGAAATAATGGCGCAAAGCGTTTGTGATTATTTTTCAATGCCGCAGTCGAAAAGAATGGTCGAAGCACTGAGCCGTTCGGGAGTCAATATGTTAAGCCGAAATCACGACAGCGGCGGCTCTTTTGACGGACTGACATTTGTGCTGACGGGCACACTCTTGTCAATGGGCAGAAAGCAGGCGGCAGAGCTTATTGAGGGAAAGGGCGGCAAAGTATCGTCCGCTGTTTCCTCAAAGACCGACTATCTCGTTGCAGGCGAAGCGGCGGGCAGTAAGCTCAAAAAGGCGCAGTCGCTCGGTGTTAAAATTCTTTCCGAGCAGGAATTTGAAAAACTTTTGCACACCGATGAATAAAATCGATCCGCACCCTTTAAAATTCATGATAAATGTGATATAATCTTAGTGCAGATGTCCTCGCTTTATGTAAGCAGCTGGGACATTCGGAGCTTTTGTTGCTCCTTTACCCCGACTAAAATCGGCTATTAAAAAGAAAGGCTTGGTTTGTTTGACACTTCATGCACGAACCGACAGCAGCAAAAACACCGCTGTTGGCTACATACTCGAATGGCTCGACTCAATAGTGATTTCGATTTTTGTTGTCATAACGATGTTCACATTCTTTTTCAGCATCGTCAAGGTTGACGGTTCTTCAATGGAAAACACAATGTTTGACTCCGACAGGCTCATAATCTCCGATTTCTGCTATACCCCGAAAAACGGCGATATCGTTATAATTTCAAGAAACTACGATAACCTTGAGGCCGATGATGAACAAAATGATTTCAGCGAACCTATCGTCAAACGCGTTATCGCGGTCGCAGGGCAGAGAGTCAGAATAAGCGATGGCAGCGTTTATGTCAACGGCGAAAAGCTCATCGAGGATTACACGACTACACCGACCGACAATCGACAGTTTGAAGGCGAGCAAATTGTTCCCGAGGGCTGTATTTTCGTGCTCGGAGACAACAGAGCAGTCTCGCACGACAGCCGTATGCTCGATATAGGAATGGTCGATGAAAGGTATGTAATGGGCAAGGTGCTTTGCCGCTTTTTGCCCCTGTCGGAATTTAAATTTTTTTAAAAATTTAAAT
>CAVGWP010000023.1:0-18066 GCA_963633095.1 bacterium
CTCCGTACCGGAGCCCGTCCCCTCTGTCACCGTTAGCACGGTTGCTGTGCCGTGGTCGACTATCATAGTATTTAACATAAAAAACTCGACAAGAAGTTAAGCTCTTGTCGAGCATTAAAGGTTAGTAAATATGATAGCTTTCCACGGCAAACCGACTTCGTCGGCGTCCTGCCATCCGCGGCAGCGGTTAGCTTGCGGAGCTGTCGGAAGAAACTACGGTTTTATCGCGGAACAGCAGCGAAATGCACCAAAGCGCGGCAAGAGCGACAACCACAAAGATAATACGGCTGACGATCCCCGCCTGACCGCCGAAGAAAAATCCAACGATATCAAAGCCGAACAGACCGATCGAACCCCAGTTCAGTCCGCCGACGATAAGAATTATTAAAGCAATTTTGTCCAACATAATAAAAACTCCTTCTTGATTTTTTCACAGCTATTATTGCCGCATGATTTTCAAATTATACACATTCGGCATATATTTCATAAAATCAGACTTATCGGCGCAAAATAGTAAAGCCGAAACAAAAAGGAGCCGATACCGCATGATAAAAAATTTAAACTGCCGAATGTGGGCGTTTTTCATTGTCTTTGCATTGCTCAACGCCGCCGTTGCCGGCAAGCTCTATCTTGTCGGCATAAATGAAAAAACCGCCGCGGACCTTTCCTATTCCGGCTTTTCACTCATAATAGAGCATAAAAGAGGAACGATCTTCGACCGAAACGGAATACCGCTCACAAACGACAAAACGCAAACAGTCGCTGTGTTCACACCGCAAACGCTCAGTGACGACCGAATAAATATGTACCTCACCGAAACGCAGATAAATACATTAAAAAGCGGCACGCCCGTCACCGCCGATGTCGATGACAGCTTTGAAATGACCGGCGCATACACCGCCGAGGTCAACCGCAGCTCTGACAGATCTCCCGCGCATCTGCTCGGCTATATCGATTCCGACGGAAAAGGAATAAGCGGCGTCGAGCAGTCGTTCGACAGTGTTCTCTCGGGCGGCGATGTCTGCTGTATCGTTCGTCGGGACGCTCTCGGCAACGCACTTTCGCAGGGTGTGAGGTTTTCCGGCGGCGATAATAAAACAGGCAGTGTCACCCTAACTATCGACAGCGAATGGCAGTCGGCGCTCGAAGCTGCCGCAAAACGGTATATCAAAAAAGGAGCGGCGATCGCCCTCGATATGAACACCGCGGAGATCCTTGCGAGCGTTTCTCTGCCCGACTATAAAAAAAGCCGCATTGCGGACTATCTTGACGATCCCGATTCTCCGTTTGTAAACCGTGCGCTTTCGGCGTTTCCCGTCGGCTCGGTGTTTAAAATAAGCACCGCCGCCGCGGCTCTTTCAAAAGGCGTTTCATTAGATTATACCTGCCGCGGCTCACTCACGCTCGGCAAAACAAAGTTCGGCTGCATGAACGGCAGAGCACACGGCTCACTCACGCTCGAAAGCGCGCTCGGTGTGTCGTGCAACACCTATTTTGTCACACTCTCGACAATGCTTAAATCGACCGACCTATTAAACACCGCAAAGCTGCTCGGCTTCGGTGTCGGAGTTCGGCTGTGCGGCGGAATATCCTCGGCGTCGGGCTCACTGCCGAGCGCGGAGGAACTGAAGATCTCTGGCGAAAAAGCAAATTTTGCGTTCGGTCAGGGCAGGCTCACGGCATCGCCTCTGCAAATAGCGTCGGTCATTCAAACGGTTGCAGGCGGCGGACAACGCACTGTCCCGACTCTTATAAAGTCGGTCACAGATAAAAGCGGAAAACTCTGCGAACCGACAGCCGAGCCGCCCGTGCGCGCGATCAGCGCGCAGACCGCCGACACGCTTAAAAAGTATCTTCTCTCGGCGGCTGAAAACGGCACAGCCGCTTCCGGCAAGGTAAACGGGCTCACTGTCGGCGGAAAGACGGCGACCGCCGAAACGGGCGGCTCGCTTGACGCTTGGTTCGCAGGCTGCTGCGATGAACTCGGAGTCTGCATTGCTGTGCTCTGCGAAAACGGAAGCTCCGGCTCTCAGGACGCCGCACCCGTGTTTCGGCAGACGCTGTCTGTAATGCAAGAAAAAAAGCTCCGCCGAAACTGAACGGCGAAGCTGAAAATGCTTATTTTGTTTTACTGCTGATCGTCCTTATCGTCACTGTCGTCATCGGGCTTATCCTCGGTAAGGATCTTCTGAATATCGGGAAATTCAGGGTATTCGGAATCGGGATGTCCCAGACGGTATGCTCCGATAATTATCAGCACGGGAAGCACGATACCGCTCACAAGCGATACAAGGCTTGTTTCGCTTGTCGCGTCCACAATGCCGTAGATAAGGCTTGAAACGATATAGCAGATAACGCTGACGACAATGGACAGAATAGCGAAAGATTCACAAAGGCGGGCTTTGCTCTGTTTTTCGCAATAAACGAGCGAGATGATCCCCGTCGCAAGATTGACGCCTGCGCCGATAATGTATGCAGCAAGCGAGATATATGAATCCGTCTGGATCAAAAGCGGCAGAACGCTGAGCATTGATAAAAGCGAAAGCGACGCAAAAACAATGAGCAATATACCGGAAGTTTTAAGAATAGATCTTCCCTGCATGAATTTTTCCTCCATACTAAAGTTTCCTCCTTAAGTGTATCACAATCCCACAAAATTGTCAAGAAGTTTGCAATTTTCTGTTGTTGTTTTGTTTAAACCGACAGCGGTTTTCCTTGACAAAAAATATCGTCGATGTTATAATGAAATGGCAGATAAATCGCTCCGACTTTGTCGGAGAGATTTATTCCGAGGCAATACTTTCAGTATTACCTCGGGAAGCTGACGCTTCTCTGCCTTTCATTGCAATCTGTCGGCGGCAATGCCGCAGATATGCCGCGGGAGGTCTGTGCGGTGGGTAAATTTTTGCACCCGACAAGAAGATAGGTTTTTGTCGAGCATTTAATGCCGGATAAGATGATATTTTTCCACGGCAAAGCAACTTTGTTGCGGCGGCAATGTCGCAGATATGCCGCGGGAGATCTGTGCGGCGGGCGAATTTTTGCACCCGACAAGAAGATAGGTTTTTGTCGAGCATTTAATGCCGGATAAGATGATATTTTTCCACGGCAAAGCAACTTTGTTGCGGCGGCAATGTCGCAGATATGCCGCGGGAGATCTGTGCGGTGGGCGGCATACAACACACCCAAACAATAACCATAACATTAAAAGCGGCAGTGCCGCAGGAGGAAATATGAAAAAAGTTATCAGCGTTTTATTATGTCTTGCTATGGCGGCGTCGCTTGTCGGCTGCGGCACAAAATCAGTCAGCAGTTCATCGCAGTCCGGCTCAGGTGCTGCCGACACAAGCAGCAACAGAGAAACAGTCACCGCGGCAAGCCCCTCTGAGTTCAAAGACATCTCGGATAAAGTCGGCAAGACAGAGGGCGACCGTCTTGTGCTTTCCTGTATCTACGGTCAGATCCGCCAATATTATGTTTTCACTTACAATGCCGACGGCACTATTAAAGAGACGATCAGGTATTATCAATACACAAACGAGACGCTTTACAACCGTATTCTCAAATTCCAGTTTGAAAACAACGATAATGTAACGGATACCGCCGACATTTTTATGAAAGATGAATCCCTGCTCACGATCGGCATCCGCGAAAAAGACCCGACAAAGGGACTTTCCAAAGCGACAAAGGACGAAACGGAAAAATATTATACGAGCGGCGAGGCAGACAGAACATATACCGTCGTTCGCTGACCGAGAGGGAAAATCCTTATCGGGAAATAATATAGATAACGAAAGGTGTGGATATTATGAAAGTATTGTTTGCAACCAGCGAGGCGTTCCCGTTTGCGGTGTCAGGCGGTCTCGGAGATGTGTCCTACGCTCTGCCTAAAGCGCTTCGCAAAAAATTCGTGGGTGTGCGTGTTATCATGCCGCTCTATTCAAAGATAAAGCCCGAGCTTCGAGAGAATATGCAGTTTATAACCAGCATCGGCGTTCCCGTTGCCTGGAGAAGTCAGTATTGCGGCATCTTCGAGGCGAAGTACGACGGTGTTACATATATCCTGCTTGACAACGAGCACTATTTCAAGAGAGGCGGAATGTACGGCGAGTTTGACGACGCCGAGCGGTTCGCTTTCTTCTCGCGCGCAGTGCTCGAGGCGATCCCCTATATCGATTTCAAGCCGGACATTATTCACTGCAACGACTGGCAGACAGCTATGGTGCCGACCTATTATAAATTCTTCTATTTCAACCGTCCCGGCTTTGAGAATATCAAAACAGTGTTCACCATCCACAACATTCAGTATCAGGGCCGCTACGGCACCGATATTCTTGAGGATATTCTCGGAGTTCCGCAGTGGGCTTCCTCAATGATGGAGTATGACGGCGATGTCAATATGCTCAAAAGCGCGATCGAAAGCGCCGACAGTGTTACAACAGTCAGCCGCACCTATGCTAAGGAGATCCTCGATCCTTGGTTCTCGTATTCGCTCGATCGAATCCTCAGAGCAAGACAGGGCAAGCTGCGCGGCATTGTCAACGGTATCGATGTCGATACCTTCAACGCCGAGACCGACACTGCCATTGCCGCGAATTATACCGCGTCGAATATCCGCGGCAAGCAGCGCGATAAGACACAGCTTCAAAAAGAGTTGGGCTTGCCTGTTGAAAAGGATGTTCCGCTTATGGTCATGGTAACAAGACTTGCCTCGCATAAGGGACTCGATCTGGTTAAATATATGTTTGATGAGATAATGAAATGCAATATTCAGTTTGCGGTGCTCGGCACGGGTGAAGCTGAATACGAATGGTTCTTCGGTGAAAAAGCGGCTCAGTATCCCGATAAATTCAAGTTTGTGTGCGACTTCAATCAGGGTCTTTCGCATCGTTTCTATGCCGGCGCGGATATGTTCCTCATGCCCTCGAAGCAGGAACCGTGCGGACTTTCGCAGATGATCGCCCTGCGCTACGGCACAGTCCCGATCGTCAGAAGCACAGGCGGTCTTGCCGACACTATCAAGGACGCAGGCGAGGAAGACGGTGTGGGCTACACCTTCAAGAGCTACAATGCGCACGATATGTTCGGCGCTGTTTGCCGCGCACTCGGTGCTTATGAGCAGAAAAAGCTCTGGAGAGAGCTTATGCGCCGCGGAATGGAGCGAGACCTCTCGTGGGACGCTTCCGCGAAGGAATATATCAAGCTCTACAACGATCTGCTCGGCTGAAAATAAAAGCACAGGCTCCCTTTTTATCAAGGGGGCTTTGCCGTTTTTATGGCTTTTTGAATTTAAAATGCGAAGAATAGTTTTCGCATTAAGCGTTAAAATAGGAAAAAAGAAAGGGTTTGTGGCTTGAAAGAAAAAAATATTCGCCGCGGCGGAATTTTAATGCCGATCTCGGCGCTTGATTCGCCCTACGGTATCGGCACGCTCGGTGAAGCGGCATACCGTTTTGCCGACTTTTTGAAGGCGGCAGGCTGCACTCTGTGGCAGGTACTGCCTGTCGGGCCGACGGGCTACGGCGATTCGCCGTATCAGTCGTTTTCGGCGTTTGCGGGCAATCCGTATTTTATAGATCTCGACCTGCTTGTGTCGGACGGACTGCTTTTAAAAGAGGAGCTTGAAACACTCAAAAACCCGAAACAGATAGATTATAAGGATATCTACGACACTCGGTTCTCGGTGCTCAAAAAGGCATATTCGAGGTTTGATAAAAACGAGGACAGCTTTGTTGAATTTACAAAAAAAGAGAGCGGCTGGCTTGACGACTATTCGCTGTACAGTGCTTTAAAACGCCATTTCGGCGGCGTCGATCAGCGCAAATTCCCGAAGAGCGTCAGAACAAAAGCGGGTCTTGCGGCGTACGCCTCCCAGCTTGAGGACGACCGCAATTTCGAGCGGTTCATGCAATATAAATTCTTCACACAGTGGCAGGCTCTGCGCAGCTACTGCAATGAAAACGGTATTTTGATAGTCGGCGATATCCCGATCTACACCGCGCTCGATTCCGCCGATGTTATGTTTTCGCCGGAGCTTTTCGAGCTCGATAAAAACGGCGAGCCGACCGCTGTCGCAGGCTGCCCGCCGGACGCTTTTTCTGACGACGGTCAGCTGTGGGGCAACCCGCTTTATAACTACGATCATCACCGCAAAACGGGATACGACTGGTGGATCAGGCGGATCAGCCATTCATTGCAGCTTTACGATATGGTCAGGATCGATCATTTCAGAGGCTTTTCGGAATACTATGCTATTCCTGCCGGCGAGAAGACAGCCAAAAACGGCGAATGGCGAAAAGGTCCCGGCTATGATCTTTTTAAGAAGCTCGAGAAAAAACTCGGTCGGCTTCCGATCATCGCCGAGGATCTCGGTCAGATCGATAAAAAGGTGCGCCTGCTGCTTAAAAAGACGGGATTTCCCGGCATGAAGGTGCTTCAATTCGCTTTCGGCGGCGGCAGGGACGATAACCGAAACAAGTATCTTCCGCATGAATACGGCAAAAACTGCATTGTCTACACCGGCACGCACGACAACGCCTCGACCCGTTCGTGGTTTAAGTCGCTGCCGCAAAAGGAGCGGGAATATGTGTGCGACTATCTCGGCGCGACAGACGAAAATGTTGTGTGGAAGCTGGTAACGGCGGCGTTTGCGTCAACTGCGAGGTATGCCGTCGTGCCGATGGCGGACATTCTCGGACAAGCCCGCTCGGGTAGAATAAATCTGCCGGGAACACTCGGCAAAAACTGGACATATCGAATAACCAAAACCGCGCTTTCGGCAAAAAATGCGGATAAATTAAGGCGGCTCAACGAGCTGTACGGCAGAATAGAGCGTCATGACGGCGAAAAGGAGTAAGTATTGAAATGGAACTCAGAGAATCAATAGAAAAACGGCTCAGAAATCGGGAGCAGACGATCAAAACGGCTGATGTCACCGAGCTTTATAACGCATGCATCGGTGCTGTTATGGACGAGATCGCCGATAAATGGTCGCAAAACAGGGATAAAAACAGCCGCGGCAGGCAGGCGGCGTACCTTTCGGCGGAGTTTTTGATCGGCAGAACGGTGTTTAACAATCTGTCGAATTTGTGTCTTAGCGAAAAGATCGATGAGATATTAGGCGCAGGCGGCAGAAGTATCAGAGAATTTGAGCAGATAGACGACGCCGCTCTCGGCAACGGCGGTCTTGGCAGACTTGCGGCTTGCTTTCTCGATTCCGCGGCTCAGCTTTCAAAGCCGCTCATCGGCTACGGTATCAGATATAAATACGGACTTTTCCGCCAGCAGATCGAGGACGGCTTTCAAACCGAGTACCCCGATGATTGGCAGCGTTTCGGCACACCGTGGTCTTGCCGCAGAGATGACCTTTCGTATATCATCCCGTTCGGCGACGGTGCTGTGAAAGCAGTCGCTTTCGATATGCCGATCGTTCCATATGCGTCCGATAAAATAAACACACTGCGCCTTTTCGAGTCGCACGCAATAAGCGAATTTGATTTCGAGCTGTTTAATAACGGTCAGTATCAGAGCGCGGTCGCAAGCAGAGAAAAAGCGGAGCGTATCCACATGAGCCTTTATCCGAATGACGAACGCCGAATAGGCAAGATCCTGCGATTAAAACAGGAATACTTTTTCTCATCTGCCGCGGTGCAGGATATGCTCCGTTCGTTTGAGAAAAACATCGGCAAGGAGCTCACCGCTTTTTCGGATTACTATGCTATCCAGCTCAACGATACTCACCCTGTCATCGCGGTGCCGGAGCTTATCTATCGCCTGACCGAGCGCGGCATGTCGTTTGTGGACGCTGTGAGAACAGCGAAAAACACCTTCTCTTATACCAACCATACCGTTATGCCCGAGGCGCTTGAGAAGTGGGATATAAAGCTCATGCGCGAGGTCGTGCCTCATCTTGTGCCGATCATAAAGGAATTGCAGAGCCTGCTTATTGCCGAAATGCAAACATTGAAGGTAAGCGAGAGGGTCATCGAAAATATCTCGATCACCGACGGACGGTCGGTCAATATGGCAAATCTCGCCGTGTTTATGTCGAAAAAGACAAACGGCGTCGCCAAGATCCACACCGATATTTTGAAAACAAGGGTGCTTAAGGATTGGTATTCGATCTATCCCGATCGCTTTGTCAATAAAACCAACGGCATAACTCAGCGCCGCTGGCTCAGACTGTGCAATCCCGCGCTCAGCGAGCTTATCGGCGAGAAAATCGGCTATGGATTTATAACCGACCTTGATCGTCTTAAAGCACTTGAGGAATATGCCCACGACGGACTTTTCCTGAACCGTCTTGCAGAGGTCAAGCACAAAAACAAAGCCCGCCTTGCCGATTGGCTCAGGCAGACTTATAATATCGAGGTCGATCCGAAAAGCGTTTTTGATATCCAGGCAAAACGCCTGCATGAGTATAAACGCCAGCTTTTGAATGCGTTCGGCTGTATGTATCTTTACTACGGCATTAAGGACGGCAGTATAACTCTGCCGTGGCCGCTGACAGTTATTTTCGCCGCGAAAGCCGCTCCGGGATACGCGAGGGCAAAGGCGATAATCAAGTATATCAACGAGACGGCGAGGATCATCAATTCCGACAGCGAGGTTTCGGACAAGCTGAAAGTCGTGTTTATCCCGAACTATAATGTTTCGGTCGCGGAGATGATCATGCCTGCGGCGGATCTTTCCGAGCAGATCTCGACTGCCGGCACCGAAGCGAGCGGCACGGGTAATATGAAGTTTATGCTCAACGGTACTGTCACTTTAGGCACTTATGACGGTGCGAATATCGAGATTGCCGAGGCGGCGGGTATTGATAATGAGTATATTTTCGGACTCACCGCAGATGAGGTCGAACAGCAGTCGAAAACCTATGATCCGATGAAGATCTATAAGTCGAACAAGGCAGTGAAGCGCGTTGTCGATACGCTGATCTCAAAGGAGTTTGATGACGGCGGAAACGAGTCGTTCAAGGAATTGTACGGTGCGCTGCTGAAGGGTGCGTCGTGGCATTCGGCGGATAACTATTTTGTGCTCGCCGAGCTCGAGAGCTATGTTGAGCGCAAGCTGGACGCGCTCAGGGATTATGAGCGGCTGCCTGAGGTGTTTACACGCAAAGGGCTGATGAATATCGCAAATGCAGGCAGATTCTCGTCTGATCGTACGATCGCCGAGTATTGCTCCGAGATCTGGCACATCTAGGCAGCGAAGTTGCTTTGCCGCGGGTAGATACATCTTACTTGACTTTTATTGCTCGACAAGAGCCTATCTTCTTGTCGGGCATTTTTCTATCCTACCGTACAGACTCAGTGCGGCATAGCAACCGTGCTAACGGTGACAGAGGGGACGGGCTCCGGTACATAGCTGTCAGCAAAATGGGGTGCTAATAAAGCCTCCCCTGTGTAAGGGGAGGTGTCAAAACCCTGTTTTGACGGAGGGGTTGTTTCATCATTATCATATTATTTGCTCCCGCAGGGGTACATTTCTTTTGTGAAAAAGAAATGTACGAAAGAAATCACAAGCGTTCCGCCGCTGCCGCGGTTGGCATGCCGTGGTTGGTTATCATATTGTTTAACTTTAAATGCTCGACAAGAGCTTAACTTCTTGTCGGGGCGGCAAAGCAGCTTCGCTGCCGGCAACAAAAAACCGAGGGGATACCCTCGGTTTTTGTCTATGATCAGTCGATCTCGACCATAATTTTCTGATTGCTGCGTGTTGCAACGGATCTCATAACAACGCGAATCGCCTTTGCGATCCTGCCCTGCTTACCGATAACTCTGCCCATATCGTCCGGAGCGACATTGAGATGGAACACGATAACGCCCTCCTCATTCGGCTCGTCCTCAACGACAGAAACTGCGTCCGGCTCGTTTACAAGACCGCGCGCCAGCGTTTCAAGAAGTTCTTTCATTAAAAAACCATCCTTTCAAAAACGAAATTAAAGAATCTCGCTTTTTTTGAGGAGCACCTTGACCGTATCGGTCGGCTGAGCACCGTTTGCGATCCACTTTTTAGCCTTCTCGCCGTCGATCTTGATAACTGCCGGCTCCTTTGTGGGATCGTAGAATCCGAGTTCTTCGATAAATCTGCCGTTTCTCGGGAAACGAGAGTCAGCAACTACCACGCGGTAGAACGGTGCTTTCTTAGCGCCCATTCTGCGAAGTCTGATCTTAACTGCCATTTTCATTCACCTCCGAAAATGTGTTCGTATATCTAACGGCGCTATGCCGTAGAAATCATTACTTTCTGCGCTTTTTACTGCGCCTGCCCGCCTTGCCGAACTGCTTGAACATCTTTTTCATCTGTTCATACTGCTTCAAAAGCCGATTGACATCTTCGACCTTCATTCCGCAGCCGAGCGCAATTCTTTTCTTGCGGGATGCATTGATAATATCGGGCTCTTCGCGTTCCCTTTCGGTCATCGAATAGATGATCGATTCGACCTTAACAAGCTGACGCTCGTCAATATCGGCATCCTTTATCTGAGAGCCGAGCCCCGGGATCATACCGAGCACCTGCTTGAGCGGGCCCATCTTCTTGATCTGCTGGAACTGATCGAGCAGATCATTGAGATCAAAACTGTTGTGCTTGAGCTTTTTCTCAAGCTCTTTCGCCTTTTTCTCATCGAGCGTTTGCTCCGCCTTTTCGATAAGCGACATTACATCGCCCATGCCGAGAATACGCGACGCCATTCGATCCGGATAAAACTCTTCAAGATCCTCGGCTTTTTCGCCTGTACCCGCAAACTTTATCGGCTTTCCCGTAACAGCGCGGACCGACAAAGCCGCGCCGCCTCTTGTATCGCCGTCCAGCTTGGTGACGATAACACCGTCTATCTCGAGGGCTTCATTGAAGCTCTTTGCGACATTGACAGCGTCCTGACCGAGCATTGCGTCAATAACGAGCAAGATCTCGTTCGGCTCGACTGTTGTTTTCAGTCTGCGAAGTTCGTCCATCATCTCTTCGTCGATATGCAGACGACCCGCAGTATCTATGATAACAATGTCGTTGCCGTGGTCTTTCGCATAGCGGATCGCTTCTTTCGCAATCTTTTCGGGCTTCTCTGTGCCCATTTCAAAGACGCCGACTCCGACCTGCTCGCCGACGACTTTAAGCTGAGTTATAGCCGCAGGACGGTAAACATCGCACGCAACGAGCAGCGGACGATGACCCTTTTGCTTTAACAGTCTGCTGAGCTTTGCGCAATGAGTTGTTTTACCTGAGCCTTGCAGACCGCACATCATAATGACTGTTGGCTGATGGCTCGCAAAATTTATTCTTGCGGCGGTCTCGCCCATGAGAGCGGTCAGCTCTTCGTTGACGATTTTAATGACCGTCTGCGCAGGAGTCAGGCTTTCCATGACCTTTTCACCGACACATCTTTCGGTGCATTTTGCGGTGAAGTCCTTGGCGACACGGTAGTTTACATCGGCTTCAAGCAGCGCAAGACGAACTTCACGCATCGCGTCCTTAACATCCTGCTCGCTGAGTCTGCCCTTGGAACGCAGGCGCTTAAACGCCGCGCCCAGCTTCTCACTGAGTCCCTCAAATGCCATAAAAGCCCTCCTTTTCAGTGATTTAAAAAGTGTTTATTCATAAAATTCCGCAGCGATCGCTCTGAGTCTTGCGGCAGTATCGCCGTCTATTGTATCTGCAAGCTCGTTAATCTCTGCCGCCGCCTTTTGATTTCGACAAAGGAGCTTATAAAGCCCGAGCTTTTGCTCATAGTCGCACAGTCTGTGCGCCGCACGGCTGATTATATCTCTTGCGCCCTGAGGTGTAATACCCTCGTTGTCCGCAATTTCAGACAGCGACAGATCCTCATTATAATAGCAATCGAGCAGATAACGCTGCTTTTCCGTGAGCAGCGGCGAGTAACAGTCGAGCAGGCTGCCGATCATAAGATCTTTTTTCACCCGACTTCGCCGCCTCTCTAAAGTATTATTACTTTACACCTTTGGTATTATAGCACCAAAGCTATGAGTTGTCAACAGTTTTTTTAAAATTGATGATATGACGGAAAAAACTCTTGATTTTGAGCATAATGTATTGTATAATCTAAGATGTTATATGTGACGCCGGTGTGATGGAATTGGCAGACGTGACGGACTCAAAATCCGTTGGTAGCGATACCGTGCGGGTTCAAGTCCCGCCACCGGCACCAAAAAAGCAGGGCTGAGCCGTTAGGCTTGGTGCTGCTTTTTGCTTTGTAGGTCGGGACTTGAACAGGAGGGAGCGAAGCGGAAGAAAACAGTCCGGTGGACTGTTTTCGCCGACGTGGGCGTGTAGCTGCGGCAGCAGCGTAGCAAGTCCCGCCACCGGCACCAAAAAAGCAGGGCTGAGCCGTTAGGCTTGGTGCTGCTTTTTGCTTTGTAGGTCGGGACTTGAACAGTACCGGCACAGCCGGTTTGCCGCGGGGAGTTAGTGCTGTAGGATAGAAAAAAGCCCGACAAGAAGTTAGGTTCTTGTCGAGCATTTAATGTCGGATAAGATATATCTACCCACGGCAAAGCAGCTCTGCTGCCGGTTATTGGTGGGCGATGATAGACTTCATTGCCACGAGATCAACTACATTCACACGGTTATCGCCGTTCAGGTCGGCGGTGACTGCATACTTCTCATTACTGTTCAGATCGGGCTGTGAAACAAGCTGTTTCATTATCACAAGATCCAGCACATTCACATTACCGTCGCAGTTGATATCGCCGCGTGCATACTGCGCAGCCGTGGCAGACTGCGTTGTAGCTGCAGTAGTTGCGGTCGCAGACTGCGTGGTTGTTGTAGTCGTGGGCTGTGTAGTCGTGCTCGTGGTAGTGGTAGTTGTTGTCGTAGTAGCCGCAGATGTAGTTGTGGTAGCCGCAGACTGTGTGGTTGTTGTGGTCGTAGTCGTGGGCTGTGTAGTCGTGCTCGTGGACTGCGTGGTAGTTGTTGTCGTGGTCGTGGTAGTCGGCTGGGTCGGGGCGGTCGGCTGCTCTGTCTGCGGCGAGCTCTGCGAAGTCGCACTTGCAGTCGCCGCGAGAGAACCGTTGACATACAGGCTGTAGGACGCACCGCTCACCATACCGTCGTACGAGAAAACGACTGAATTTGCACTTTTTTTGCCCTCGGAGCTGTAAACCGTGTTGCCCGACTGATCCTTGATCTCAATAGTATTGCCCTGAGAAATGCTGACAGATGACGAACCGCCTTGGTTTCCGCCGGGACCTCCCCCGTTTCCGCCGGGGCCGCCGCCGAATCCGCCGAATCCACCCTGATTGCGGTTTGAACCAAAGACAACATAAGTACCGCTCGACGGGGTCTGCGCCATGCCTGTTCTGCCGATACCGACAAGTGTGCCGCCCGAATAATAGAACTTGCCGTCGAAATCGAGTGCTGAATTATCGTCCTGCTCCGAACCAAACACCTCAAGCGTGCCTGCGGTCATATAAACATTGCCGTTTGAATCGACACCGTCACCGCCCGAATTGACATGCCATTCTCCGCCGTTTATCACGAACGAGAAATTATCGGTGCCTGTAAGATCGGAATTTGCGGCGTTTATACCGTCGTCGCTCGCGGTGAAATAGCCTGTGCCCGAATACATAAATATCCTTGCGGCTTCGATAGCTTCGTAAGACGAATTGACATTTATCACAGGACCGTCCGACGTTTCAGAGCCGACAACGAGGTATGAATCCGCATGAATGCCGTCGTCGGCGGTGTCGATATTCAGTGTGCCTGCTGTGACAAACACCGTGCTGTTTGAATGAACGGCGTCGTCCGCCGAATCTACGGTTATATCGCCGCCTGTTATATTAACAAGCGTTGTGGACTTAATGCCCTTTGCACTGAGATCTTCGGAGATCGTTGCGGTATGTCCGCCCGCGGTGGTTATGTCGATAGTGCCGCCGTTTATCGTCAAAGCGCCTGTGGACTGAATACCGTCGCCGGCGGCGTCGATCGTGATATTGCCGCCGTTTATCGTAACTGTACCTTTCGATTCGGTGTCGGTCGTGTCGGGCTCGGACTTAATGCCGTCGCCTAAGGCGGTGAGATCGAGAGTGCCGCCGTTTATTACAACACTGCCGTCGGACGCGAGCGCGTTGTTTTGGCAGTTGACCTTTATAGTGCCGCTGCTGATTATTATCTCGGAGGTAGCGGCGCCTTTTATGCCGTTTTTATTATTGCCGACAGCATTCAGCTCGCCTGTGCCGCCGAAGGTCAGTGTACTGCCGCTTTTGGTTTTGATGACAGCACCCTCGGCGTCGGCGTAATCGGTCGGCTCGTTGTCGGTGAGGGTATTGACTGTGCCGAGTGCAGTTTCTATCACAACAGAGGAATTTTTTCCGCAGACTATCGGTGCAGTCGTGGTCGAGCTGAGGGTGAGCCCGCTGAGCACAAGAGTTACGCCGCTGAGCTTTTTATCAACGCTGATACTGCCGTCTGCCGATTCGCCGCAAAACTCATATCTTCCCGCCGCGCTGACAGTGACGGCAGAGCCGACTATCGTGATCCCGTCACATTCGGTGTCGACAGCCGCACCGCTTTCGGAAAATGTGATAACCGCGTCCGCCGTCTGCGCCGAAGCGCAAAATCCGACGCTTGCCGCCGCAATACAAACGCTGATAGCAACACATAAAAGTTTACGTATTTTCATAAAAATTTCTCTCCTTTCGGTCTTTGGCTTCATTTTAAAGCCGAAAGCTTAAAAAAAACTTAAATAAAACAAAAGAACCGAAGAAAATTTCTTCGGTTCTTTTAAGCCTTGCGGCAAAAAACGATCTTTTAGCAAACGCCCTGAGCGATCATAGTGTCTGCAACCTTAACGAAGCCTGCGATGTTTGCGCCGACAACAAAGTTGTCCTTATGACCGTACTTCTCGGCAGCAGCCGCGGCATTCTTATAGATGTTGACCATGATACCGTGGAGCTTCTCATCGACTTCTTCAAAAGTCCAAGCAGTCATAGAAGCGTTCTGGCTCATCTCAAGAGCGGATGTTGCAACGCCGCCTGCGTTTGCAGCCTTGCCCGGGCCAAACAGAACATTGCTTGAAAGGAACACATTTGTAGCCTCGATAGTGCTCGGCATATTAGCGCCCTCTGCAACTGCGATAACACCGTTTTTAACAAGTGCCTTAGCGTCTTCCTCGTTCAGCTCGTTCTGAGTAGCGCAGGGAAGAGCAATGTCGCACGGAATTGTCCAGATACCCTTGCCCTCTGTGTAAACAGCGTTCGGATGATCCTTGACATACTCTTTGATTCTGCCGCGCTCAACCTCTTTGATACGCTTAACAGTGTCGAGCTTGATACCGTCTTCATCATAGATATAACCGTTCGAGTCGGAAAGAGCAACGACATTTGCGCCGAGCTCGATAGCCTTCTGAGTTGCATAGATAGCAACATTGCCCGAACCGGAAATAACGACCTTTTTGCCCTTGAGATCGATATTGTGATCCTTGAGCATTTCATTAAGGAAGTAGATAAGACCAAAGCCTGTTGCTTCTGTACGTGCGAGCGAGCCGCCGTAGTTCAGGCCCTTACCTGTGAGGACGCCCTCGAAGCTGTTGCGCAGACGCTTATACTGACCGAACAGATAGCCGATCTCTCTTCCGCCGACACCGATATCGCCTGCGGGAACGTCTGTTGTAGCACCGATATGACGCCAAAGCTCTGTCATAAAGCTCTGGCAGAATGCCATGATCTCTCTGTCGGACTTGCCCTTCGGATCGAAGTCGGAACCGCCCTTGCCGCCGCCGATAGCGAGACCTGTGAGCGAATTTTTGAAGATCTGCTCGAAGCCGAGGAACTTGATAGTGCCGAGCTTGACCGACGGATGCAGACGCAGACCGCCCTTATACGGACCGATAGCACTGTTGAACTGAACACGGAAACCGCGGTTTACCTGAACCTTGCCGTTGTCATCTACCCACGGAACTCTGAAAATAAGCTGGCGCTCCGGCTCGGTGATACGCTCAAGAATAGCGTTTTCCTCATATTTCGGGTTTGCGTCGATAACCGGCTCCAAAGAGGTGAGAACCTCTGTCGCCGCTTGAATAAACTCCGGCTGACCCGGGTTTTTCTCAACCAGCTGGTCGAGAACACGCTGAACATAAGACATTTGTAAAACTTCCTTTCTCAAAGCAAGTCCGACCAAAAGTAAAAGTCAAATCTTGCCCATTAAATGGTTTGCTGAATAAGTATACTACATTTTTTGTGCTGTGTAAATATCTTTTTTAAATTTCGGCACAATTTTTTTCGGCTTGTCCCTCATAAACCCGCAATATTTTCTACAATCTGACCAAATTTGAGTGAAAACGGTATAATTTGCATGACCAACTAATAAAAATACAGTAAATACACAGTTATCGGAGCTGATATGTATGAATGTTATAATAAAACTAAAGTCGCTTATCCTAAGCCTTATCCCCCCTGCTCTGACGGGAATATTGGCATACTTCGCGGTCGGCGGCAGATTCGAGCTTTATGAACGGCTCAGACTGCCTCCTCTGTCGCCGCCGCCTGCCGTATTCGGACTTGTGTGGACGGCGCTTTATCTTTTAATGGGGATAAGTGCGTATCTGCTTCATCAATGCGGCTCGAAAAGGGCAAAAAACGCGCTTTTGTTTCATTATATCTCCCTGCCGCTGAACCTTTTGTGGCCGATAGTTTTCTTCCGCTTTGAGCAGTTCACGCTCGCTCTTGTTATACTGATATTGCTGTGGGCGGCGGTATTCGCAAAGACAGTCTATGCGACCTTCTGCAAAGGCAGGGTGTGGGTGCTGTCGGTGCCGTATCTGCTGTGGCTGAGCTTTGCGGCGTATCTTAATATGGGCGTCGTTTGTCTCAACTGATTTTCGGCTTGAAAAACTGAGGGAAGTGTACTATACTGAATAATGTATCACACTGATATTGAAGGAAGTATTGAAGAAATGGAAGAAAAAATCACCTGGAAGGATAAAAAGCTGCGCGTCGCGGCTCATTATGCGATGTCTGCCTGCGCAGGATTCATGGGTGCGTACACACTTGTGACAGGCATTGCGCTGTTCGGCAACTCGCAGACGGCTAACATGATCGGTATCACGATAGATATTGTCGGAAAAGATCCCGTTCATCTGCTTTTGAGAGTGCTCGGTCTGCTAATCTACGCCGCAGGTATCGTCGGCGCGGTGCTGCTCTCGAAGAAGTCGGGAGAGACGGCGATGATACTCAGCCCGATAGTGGACGCGGCGGCGTTTTTCACGATAGCTTTTCTGCCCGAAGATGTCCATGCGCTGGTCAGGCTTTATCCCGCGTTTTTTGCGATGGCGTTTCAGTGGACATCGTTCCCGAAGATAAACGGATACACAAGCGCCACCGTATTTTCAACAAACAATTTCCGCCAGATGGTCTCCGGCTACACAGAGTTTATCTGCACTCATAAGCGCGAGGAGCTGAACCGCGCACTGTTTTACACAGGAACGCTTGCCAGCTTTAATCTGTTTGCAGGCGTTTCGTATTTTCTGTTCACAAGGTTCAGCGAGCAGAGCGTGCTGTTCGGTATCCCTGTCACGGCGGCTGCTCTATGCGTTGTTACAGCGTATGTCGTGCATGAAAGACGCTTGGCGAAAACCGCGGCGTGAAGCCGTTTTGCGAAGATTTTCAGTCCCCTTTTTCAGAATTTTTTAAATTTTGTGAAAAAGGGGGTTGTATTTTAGCCGCAAATAGTGTATACTTATAAAGTACCGACTAAAGCGGTCGGTCAGCTTAATTTAATATCGCGGGGTGGAGCAGCTTGGTAGCTCGTCGGGCTCATAACCCGAAGGTCATGTGGTTCAAATCCCATCCCCGCAACCAAATGAAAGGGCAGTCGCAATAGCGGCTGTTCTTTTTTCGGGTTGTGAGATCGGCGAGCGGTGCTCGTCGGGCAACACACGCGAGCGCGTCCTGCGGACGGTCAAGCGAGCGTTTGTTGGCGCCGCGGTCGAAAAAATAAGCGTTGGCGTAAGCCGCGAAATTTTTTCGGGAACCGCAAGGGGGCAAGCAAGGCGCAGCCTTGCAGGCGCACAAAGTCAACTATAACAACAACCCTATTTTGAAATGGTGCCTG
>CAVGWP010000024.1:0-17598 GCA_963633095.1 bacterium
TCGTGACCGCCGCCGAGACCTGCACCGCGCTGTCTGCCGACAGCGTCTATCTCATCGATGAAAATGATAGCAGGCGAGTTTTTCTTTGCAGTCTCGAAAAGGTCGCGCACTCTCGATGCACCGACGCCGACAAACATTTCAACAAAGTCCGATCCGGAAATCGAGAAAAACGGAACTCCCGCCTCACCCGCAACAGCTCTTGCAAGAAGTGTCTTACCTGTGCCCGGAGGGCCGACGAGCAGCACGCCTTTCGGAATACGCGCGCCGAGTTCATTGAACTTCTTCGGATCTTTCAGAAATTCGACTATCTCGCGCAGCTCTTCCTTTTCCTCGTCCGCTCCTGCGACATCGGAGAAGGTGGTCTTGCGCTTTTCGTCTTTGGTGTTTTTAAATTTCGCTTTGCCGAACGAGGTCGTTTTATCCCCTGTCATACCGCCCATTCTGCGGCTGATGAGAACAAAGAATACGATCGCAATGACGACCATCATTATAGTCGGCAAAAACGACAGGATCATCGAGCCTTCGCCGCCGGGTTCCATATCGTAGCTGATAGCGATAGTCTCCTGCGAGATCTCGCCCGATTTCACCTTTTCCTCAAGCTCGTCTCTGATGCTCTGAAAATCCTTCAAAAACAGCGATGAATCGGGAACGCTGTACGACTGGGCCTTCGAGACATCGATCTTCTCCTCGGAAATAAGTGCGCTTTGCTCTTTTTTGAACTTGTCGTTATAGGTGTATTTGATACTGCCGCTCGAAAGATTAAGTTCAAAATCGGAAATATAGCAATTTCTGAACTTATCGAGAAATTCGGAATATTTCTGCTTTTCGCCGGGCAGCGAGCTGCCCCACATCGAGAATATGATTATCATCAGCACAAGCGGAATGGAAACATATAAAATTATGTTTCTTATACGATTTTTATCGTTAATGAGGATCATCTCCTTTTTTTATTACAGTTATAAGGACGGCGTTTTTCGTTTCGCTGCCGACCGCATACTTTTCGGCAACTCCGAGCGACTGAGCATAGATCAGCTCATCTCCTGCCGACAGCACGCAAAGCCGACCGCGCAAATGCTCCGGCACGCCGGACTCATTATAAAGCCGCCTTACTTCTTTAGTGCACCCTCTGCCGGAAAGACGGATCTTATCGCCGGGCAAACGCTGCCTCAATTTAATATGCTCACTTATTTTATCATAATCAAAGCAAAAATTAAATAACAAATTGTTAATTTTATCGCAATTCATTATGTCTAAAGGCGAAATTTTACGAAACTCATAGATAAAATACGGTGTTTCGACTCTGCCGAGCCGAAAATCAAGGCAAAACGGCTCTGTTTTTTCATCAAAATAAAATTCAACACCGCTTTTTGTCGCTTTAAGAAAAAAAGTGTCGGACAGCTGAGTTTTTCCGCCGAGCATGATCGTTTCGACAGCCCTTTCGGTGTGCAAGCCGTCAAGTACGACGCCGTATTCCGCACACTTATTTCTCACAAATTCGTATAAAACGGCATCGTCCGCCGCCCTGAGAGAAGAAATATCGCCGCAATCGAGCCTGCAAGCCTCATTTTCAAGGTGCCGACACAGCCTTTCGGCGGTTTTGATAAGCCTGTCCGCGCTGCTTAAAAAAGCGGGATTTATTGCGAGCAGCTCCGGAACAACACGATGGCGCACTCGGTTTCTTGAACAAAGCGTTTCATCGAGATTGGTCGAATCGGTGCAATAGTCCTGCCCGCATTCTGATAAATACCGCTCGATTTCCTCGCGCCCGCACTCGATCAGTGGGCGGATATATTTACCCCTGATCGGCGGAATAGATCGCAGACCGCCGACACCGCAGCCGCGAGTTATATTGAGCAGCAATGTTTCGGCGCGGTCGTTCAATGTGTGGGCGGTGGCAACTTTTCCGCAGAGAGTATCGAAAAACTCATATCTCGCGGTTCTTGCGGCTTCTTCAATGCCTGTTTTCAGGCTTTGCGACAACGCCTTCACATCAACTCTTTTCACAGTCAGCGGCACTGAGAGCCGCTCGCAAAGTGTGCGCACGAACCGCTCGTCGCGTTCTGACTCCTCGCCTCTGAGGCAGTGGTTGATATGCACCGCTTTAAGCGAAAACGAGAGCTTGTTTTTAAGCTCGTTTAGTATCAAAAGCAGTGCGGTGGAGTCCGCGCCGCCCGATACAGCGGCATAAACACAGTCGCCCGGGCTTATCATACCGAAGCGGCTGAGCGTTTTTTCGACCTTACTGTTCATCGAGATTCGAGACTGCGGTGAAGCGTGTGAACTCGCCGTCCCACCGCAGGGTGATGTCCGCCTGTCTGCCGTGGCGGTTCTTGGCTATTTTAACATGGGCTTCATTATTATTGACTTCTTCGGGATTTTCCTTTTCATCGCTGTAATATGCGTCACGATAGAGGAACATAACAATATCGGCGTCCTGCTCGATAGAGCCGGAATCTCTCAGGTCGCTCAAAGCCGGAACATGGGATTTACCCTTTACCTCAGTGCCTCGGTTGAGCTGAGCGCAGCAGATTATCGGCACTTTGAGCTCCTTGCCCATGACCTTGAGGTTTCGGGTTATCTCGGAGATCTCCTGCACACGGTTGCCGCGATAGTCCTTGGCGCTGTTCATGATACCGAGATAGTCCACAATAACAACATCGACCTTATCCATTCTCATAAGACGGGCTTTCATCTTCTGAGCGGTGATATTAGTTGTTTCATCGATATATATAGGCAGTTTTCCGAGCTGTTCGCTCGCAGGAATAATTCTTTCCCATTCCTCGGGCGAGATATCTCCTGTTCGCATTTTTTCGCTCGGAACGCTTGCGACATTGCTCAGCAGTCTGCTTGCGACCTGCTCTCTTGTCATCTCGAGCGAGAAAAAGCAGACGACCTTGCCTGCCGCCGCCATATTCTGAGCAAAGTTGAGTGCCATACTTGTCTTACCCATACCCGGTCTTGCGCCGAGAATAATAAGATCGCCTTTATGAAAGCCTGTTGTAACACTGTCGATCGGGGAAATGCCGCATTTAATGCCCTCGTAGTCGCTCTTATATTCAACGCTCTGGATCTTGTCGAGAGTGTCGAGCAATTCATAGTTTATGACATCCTTGAGAAGTCTCAGTCCGCCCTCGACCTGATCGCGGCGGATCTCATAGATCTGCTGCTCGGCATAGTCCATAAGCTTTTCGGCACTGTATTCATCGTCGCTGTCGCCGTCTTTTTTAGACGCTGTCTGAAAAGCGCGGTTTATGATCTCGCGGGACGCGAGTATCAGCGAACGAACATAGTATTTCTCGACAACTATGTCCGCATAGCTTTCAATATTTGAGGCACTCGGCACGATCTGCGCCAGCTCGATGAGATAGCTTTTGCCGCCTGCATCATCGTAAACGCCCTTGCTTTTGAGCTTTTCGAGCACAACGACAGTGTCCACCGAGCCGGACTCCGCCATTTCGAGATCCATCATTATAGAGAAGATCTCCTTGTGCTGCGGAAGATAAAAATGCTCAGGTCTGAGCTTTGTTGCGACCAGACTTATGCTTGCGGGGTCGATCAGAATAGCACCAAGGACCGACTGCTCCGCTTCAAGCGAAAACGGGAGTAATTGCCCGTCTGTGCCGATGATACCGTTGTCCGCCATTTTTAAAACCTCTTTCTGAAATCAGCTTACGCCTCTGCGACCGTAACGGTCATCTTTGCGCTGACGCCCTGGTGCAGCTTGACTTCGATCTCATAGCTGCCGAGCTCTTTAATATCCGGTGCGCTTATCTTGCGCTTATCGATGTCCATTTTAAACTGATCTTTTATCAGTGCCGCTATTTCCTTAGATGTAACAGCACCGAAAAGTCTGCCGTTTGCACCGCACTTTGCGGTGAGCTTCAGCGTTTTGCCGCTGAGCGCCGCGGCGTTTTCCTTGGCGGTCTGCACTTCGACGGCCTTGTGATGAGCGATCGCTTCGTTTTTATTGTTATAATCGTTCAGCGCCTGCGAGGTCGCTTCAACAGCAAGTCCCTTCGGCAGAAGAAAATTTCTTGCATATCCGTCCGATACATTTTTAAGCTCGCCTTTTTTGCCCGAGCCTTTAACATCGACTTTAAAAATAACCTTCATATCATTTAGATCCTTTCTTTATTTTATGCAGTCACGCAGCTCTTTCAGCCGCTGTGCCTTATCCTCAGCCGAGAAGATAACATTTCCGGCTACAAGCACATTCGCACCCGCCCTAACAGCCTGAGGAGCGGTCTCTAAGTTTATTCCGCCGTCCACTTCAATATCGATGTCAAGCCCGAGTTCATCGGCTCTCTGACGGACAGCCGCGATCTTAGGCAGGCTCTCCGGCATAAACTTCTGCCCGCCGAAGCCGGGCTCGACCGACATTACAAGCACCATATCGCACCGATCGAGATATGGAAAAACATCTTCTATCGGGGTTTTCGGCTTGACTGTGAGACACGCCTTTTTGCCGAACGCATGTATTTTATCGAGCGTCTCGCCGATATCCGAGCCGGCTTCAGTGTGAAAACCGATAATATCGGCTCCCGCCTTTGCGAAATCTTCAATATATCTGTGCGGACGGTCGATCATCAGATGAACATCGAGCACAGTGTCCGTTATCGCTCTGATCGAGCGGACAACAGGCATACCGAATGAAATGTTCGGCACAAAGATACCGTCCATAACATCGAGATGAAGCATATCCGTTCCTGCACTGTCGAGTTCACGGACAGCGTCGCCGAGCTTTGTGAAATCAGCGGTCAATACCGACGGGGAAATTTTAATCATTGCTTTTTAAAACTCACTTTCTTGTGATATATTCTATCATCTTTTCGCTGACGACAGTGTTGTCCTCAGGCTCTGTGATACGCGAAAATCCGCGCAGGCTCCAGACAGCCCTGCCTATGCCGAGCTCGCAGAGGATAGACGAAACATCATCGAGCCATCTTTCCGCGCTCGCGTCGTCCGCAGTCTCGCGGACACCGTATTCTCCGCAATAAAGCGCAACATCATGCTCTTTTTTGAAATCTATCGCCGACTGGAAATACTCCCACATAAAGTCCTTATCCATCTTTTCTCTTGTGAAATAGTGCAGCTCCTTCGGAACATACTTATCTATCCACTTTTCGTGTTCCTTTCTGGTGAACGGGTAGACTATGGAGCGGTTATAGCAGGCAGTGTTCGGATTCCATTGAGCACGCTGATGAGTGAACAGATACGGCTCATATGTGTGGAAATTATACACAAAATTGTCGCGCTCATCGATATCGAGATACTGAAGATGCTCGATAGCGTTCCAGTTGTTGGAGCCGATGACTATTTTTCTGTCCGGCGAGATCGCAAGTATTTCCTCTGCGGTGCGCTTCCAAAGCTTGTTCCAAAGCGAGCAGTCGCTCACAACAAGCTCGTTGAGCAGCTCGAATGCGAGGTTTGCACCCTCTGCCTTATATCTGTTCGCAAACATCTTCCAAATATCAATATATCTTTTTATCTTCTCTTCATTGTTGAAAAGGCAGTTTTTCTCGGCGTCCCAACCGTCGTTGAAAGCAAAGCCGGGAGCGCGATGAAGATCGAGCAGCATATTCAGCCCGTATTTTTTGCACATCTCAAGCGCAAAATCAACATATTTAAGACGCTCCTCGTCATAAACACCGGGCTCATCGTCGCTCTCGAACAAAGTATAGTCCACCGGAACTCTAAGGTGATCAAGTCCCCATTCAGCGGCACGTTTGAAATCGCTCTCCTGAATATATGTGTCGAAATGTTCGTTTTCTGCGTCGTATCTCTCTTTGTCATTAAGATCGGCATGAGAACGCGACTCATACTGCGATATCCAATGCCCGAGGTTTGCACCTGCCATAAATCCGGTAAACTTTTTCATATTATTCGTCCTTCCGATTTTTCTGTTTGATGTCTCAGCCGCAAAACGGCAATTTCATAATAATTATACAACGAGTGGTGCTTTTTTTCAACAAAAACAAAAAATATCTTAAAAAATATATTGACAAACGAAAATCACGGTGTATAATATAAACAAATGAACAAGTGTTCAAATAATAAAATGAAACGAGGAAGCAACAATGCCGGTGAGCAAAGAACCGAAATGCGAGTATTTCCATGTGCACGAATCCACGGTGCAGAGCGTTAAAGAGCACCTGCCGGACGACGAGCTGCTTTACGATCTCGCCGATTTATTCAAGGTGTTCGGCGATATAACAAGGATCAGGATACTTTATGCGCTTTTCGAGTCGCCGATGTGCGTTTGCGATATTGCAACTCTGCTTTCAATGGAGCCGAGTGCCATTTCGCATCAGCTCAAGGTGCTTAAAAAAAGCAAGCTTGTGAGAAGCGAGCGAAAAGGAAAATCTGTATTTTATTCTCTTGACGATGATCATGTCCGTTCGATGATAGACGGCGGGCTTGAGCATATAACCGAATAATTTTAGGGGGCTTTTATTATGAAGAAAACTTTTGATCTTATCGATCTCGACTGCGCAAACTGCGCCGCAAAAATGGAGAACGCCGTCAAGGGTATCGACGGTGTCAAGGATGCGACCGTCAGCTTTATGATGCAGAAAATGACGGTTGAAGCAGACGATGATATTTTTGATAAAGTTATGAAGCAGGCGGTCAAGGCTTGCCGCAAGATCGAGCCGGATTGTGAGATCGTGCTGTGAGCAGAAAACAGAAAAAGGCACTTGTTGAGATAATTGTCGCCGCGGTTTTATTTGCACTCGTAAAATTTTTACCGCTCGATAATGCCTTTGAGCGTATCGGATTTCTGCCCGAGGGAGTTTGGGAAACACTCATTTTCCTGCCTGCGTATATCGTGGCGGGCTGGCGCGTTCTCTGGTCGGCTGTCCGCAATATCGCGCACGGCCAGGTTTTTGATGAAAACTTTTTGATGGCGGTCGCATCAGTCGGCGCAATGGCGACGGGCGACGGTGCAGAAGGTGCTGTCGTTATGATCGTCTACCGAATAGGAGAGCTTTTCGAGAGCTATGCGGTCGGAAAATCGCGCCGCTCGATCTCCGCGCTTATGGACATTCGCCCCGACCATGCAAATCTTGTGGCGGCGGACGGCTCTGTCAATGAAGTCACGCCCGAAACCGTGCATAAGGGCGACATTATCGAGATAAAGCCGGGCGAAAGAGTGCCGCTCGACGGTAAGGTCGTCAGCGGTTCGACTCAGATAAACACAGTCGCGCTGACAGGCGAGCCTGTGCCTGTCAAGGCGGCGGTGGGCGACACTGTTATGAGCGGTTCGGTCAATATAAACGGTGTTATCCGCCTTGAAGTTTCGTGCGATTACCACGATTCGACTGTTGCGAGAATACTTGATCTTGTCGAAAATTCGGCGGCAAAAAAGGCAAAAAGCGAAAAGTTTATCACCAGATTTGCGAAGTATTACACACCCGCAGTCTGCGCGGCGGCTGTTTTGCTTGCAGTCGTTCCGCCGATCTTCGCAGGCGATTTTGTCGGCTGGCTGCACCGTGCGCTGACGCTGCTTGTTATCTCATGTCCGTGTGCGCTTGTTATCTCGGTTCCGCTGAGCTTCTTCGCGGGACTCGGAGCGGCTTCAAAAGCCGGAGTTTTGGTAAAAGGATCGGACTATATCGAGCGGCTTTCTAAGGTCAAAACAGTGCTGTTTGATAAAACGGGAACGCTCACGAACGGCAGCTTCGGAGTTGTTGCGGTGCATCCCGAGAAGATCTCGGAGCTCAGGCTCTTAGAGCTTGCCGCAAAGGCAGAATGCTGCAGCGATCATCCGATCTCGCGTTCGATAACAGAGGCATACGGAAGTGTTCCCTCGCGTGACGGGGTTTCGGATATCGAGGAGCTTTCGGGCAGAGGTATCAGTGCTGTTATCGACGGTGAACGAGTGCTTGTCGGCAACGGAAAGCTGATGGACGAGAACGGTATCAAATGGCATAAGTGCCACCAGGAAGGCACTCAGATCCATGTGGCTCACGGCGGTGAGTACGCAGGACACATCGTTATTTTCGATGAGATAAAGCCCGATTCAAAAGAAGCGATAGATGATCTTAAAGCAAGCGGCGTTCGTCGTATTATTATGCTCACGGGTGACAGCGAAGAGGTCGCAAAAACCGTTGCCGAAAGGCTCGGTATCACCGAATGGCATTCGAGTCTGCTGCCTGCCGACAAGGTTACTCTCACCGAGCAGGCGAAAGCGGAGTCGGACGATGTTACGGCGTTTGTCGGCGACGGTATCAATGACGCGCCTGTGCTTGCGCGCGCCGATATCGGTATTTCAATGGGACTTTCCGGATCGCAGGCGGCGATCGAGGCTTCCGATGTCGTGCTGACAGATGATAAGCCGTCGAAGATCGCGCGTTCCGTTCGGATCAGCCGCAGGACGATGAAGATCGTTTACCAGAATATTATTTTCTCACTCGGTGTGAAGCTGCTTGTTATTGCGCTTGCGGCGTTCGGACTTGCCGGAATGTGGACTGCTGTGTTCGCCGATGTCGGCGTTATGATACTCGCGGTGCTCAATTCCCTGCGCGCCCTCTACTCAAAATAGGCAACGAAGTTGCTTTGCCGTGGTCGGATATCATCTTATACAACTTTTATTGCTCGACATTCGGATTACCATTTGTCGGGCATTTGTTGTACCCCCTCGCACAAACTCCCCGCGGCTAACCGGCTGTGCCGGCTCGACATTCGGCTATGCACAAAAAGCCTCCCCTGTGTAAGGGGAGGTGGGGCGGCTTGCCGCCTCGGAGGGGTTGTCAAATAATATGATAATTAAAAAACAATTCCTCAGTCACTCCGTGACAGCTCCCCACACCGTGGAGAGTAACCCTTTACACAAGGGAGCCTATAATTAGCACCCATTTCATTGACAGCTCCGCTGCCCGTTTCCGCGGATGGCAGGACGGCAACGAAGTTGCTTCGCTGCCGACTATTTTGCCTGCTTGCGGAATTTCTTTTCGCGTTTTTCAGGCGTGATCTTTTCCTGCTTCGCCAAAAACTCCTCAATGAGCGCAGGATACTCGCTTTCCTCTGTCAGCTCGCCGTGTTCGGCAGTCAGCCTTGAAAGCGTATTCTCAAAAGACTGCTTCAAGCTTCGCTTATCGGTGATCTCGATCACCGCCGCAACAAGGCAAACAGCGATAAGTGCCGCTCCGACGCCGATCACGATCCAAAGCATTGTTTTATACTGCCCGTTCGGCATTGTGATGTTCATCTGAGTCAGAAGATACACGCAGAAAAGCGCAGTCACCGCAGAGCAGACGATCTCGGAAAAAAGCCGCAGACTTTTTTTCACAAACGGCAGAACATTCGCAGTGACGACCAAAACACAATATACGATAACGATATACAGATCGAATGTCGATTCCGCCGCCTCATAAGAAAGTCCGCCTGTTTTGGAGAGGAAAGTCTGCGCGTCTCTTATCATCTCATAAAAAACAGCGAAAAGTATCGACGCCACCGACATTATCGGCATTAAAGCTTTCATTATCTTAAAAGCTCTGCCGCCGACATGTCCCCAACGCTCATGTGCCCATTCTCTGCGCTCCAGCTCATTCTGATAAACATATTCGCGCAGTTTTTCGTATGCCTCGTTAATCTTTTCCGCCAAAACTACTCTTCCTTTCGCGCGGCATGATCTCATGATCGACCTTTATCACCGCAAAATAATTCTCGTCAATATCGTGGATCTTCGATTTTAAAAGCGCGGTCAGCTCAGCGTCTGTCAGCGAAAAGCCGAACGGTGCGCAAATATCAAAAATAAGGTTTGTGTGGGTGTGCTTCGCAGTTATGCGAAAATCATGAATACTCAGCCGCTCATCTATCGCAAAAACGACCTTTTCGACCTGCGCTTTGAGAAAATTTGTCCTCTCGTCGTTCACATCGATCGGATCCATGTGGATAGTCGCGTCGCAGCCGTATTTCTCGCCGAGCTGCTTTTCGATAATATCTATCGTGTCGTGCGCGCGGCTTATATCAATGTCCGACGGCACCTCCGCGTGAAGCGAGATCATCAGCCTGCCCGGACCGTAGTCATGCACCGTCAGATCGTGAAGCCCGATAATATCGCTGTGCGACAGCACCGTTTTCCGAACGCCCTCTATCAGCTCGGGATCGGGCGGCGAGCCGAGCAGCGGATCGATCGTATCCTTCGCCGAGCGGATCCCGTTTATCATAATAAACACCGCCACAAGCACACCGATATATCCGTCCGCCTGCACTCCCGCAAAATAGTAGACGGCAAATCCGAGTAATACGGCAGTCGTCGCGGCACAGTCGGAAAGCGAGTCCGCCGCCGCAGCCCTGAGCACCGCCGAATCCGTCTTGCGGTCAAGCGTGCGGTTGAAACTCCACATCCAAAGCTTTATCAGCAATGAGAGCACAAGTATTCCGCCGCTCAGCCACGAAAAGCTTATCTTTTCGGGTGAAAAGATTTTGCGCGCCGAGCTTGTGAACAATTCAAAGCCGAGCAAAATAACGATAAACGACACTATAAGCCCCGCAATATATTCCATTCTGCCGTGTCCGAACGGGTGATCATCGTCCGACCGCTTGGCGGCAATACGGCTTCCCACCAGTGTGACGACCGAAGAACCTGCGTCCGACAGGTTATTGAAAGCGTCCGCCATGACAGAGATAGAGCCCGAAATAATACCCGCCGCAAGCTTTATTAAAAACAAAAATGTGTTGAGCACAATGCCGCAGCAGCCTGCAAGCGTTCCGACCCGTTTTCTTGTCTGAACATCGTGCGGATCGCCGTTCTTCAAAAAAAGCTTTAAAAGCAGCTTTGTCAAGCCGCAAACCCTCTTTCAAGTAAATTCCCTTATTGCTATTTTATCAAATCGCCGCCCGACTGTCAACTGCATTTTCACAGCGTAAAAGCCCTGCGTATTTTAAAATACGCAGGGCTTTGTCGGGTTACTTAACGCTTACAGATCAATATATCGGGATCACTGTCGGCAGCGGTATGTATGTTGTCGTTGCGGTCGTTCCTGTTCCCGATGTAGTCGTAGTGCTTGTTGTGGTACGGCGGGTGGTGGTAGTGATCGATTCGGGACCTTTGTACTGAATGCCCCTCGGAGAGAGCCGGAACACATACTTTGTATAAGCACCGTAGATATTTGAGATCTCACCGTCATGATAGGCTATCGGGTGGTTTGAATATTGCCAATCATCGAAATAAAGCGTGTAAGCGCGGTCTTTACCCTTGATGATATATTCGCACGGACCGGGCGCGCAGACCATACCCGAATACGTAAATTCGCAGATAACGGCGTTGTCAAACATTGCGTTGACCTTCATTGTTACATCCTTATCCTGCAAAGAGTGCGTTTCCTTATAGGTTTTGAGTATATCGCTTACAGGTAATTTTTCAAAATCGGTATACAACACCTTTACAGTCGAGGGAACGGCGGAGGTGGTAACGATCTGATCTTGATCTGCGACAAACACATCAACAGCCGCCCTCAGGTCCATAAGATTTATCTTTCCGTCCTTGTTGATATCCGCACGGTCAAACTGTTCGTCTGACAGCTTATCAACCTCTGCGGTTTCGATATATTTCACCAAGCACCTTATATCCATAAGGTTGAAAACTCCGTCCCCGTTGACATCCGCGCAGACCGACGACTCGGCATACGACACGGCACACAACGCCGCAAGTATGAGTGCAAGCACTAAAGACACTATCTTTTTCATACAGTTTCCCCTTCCGGTTTAGTTGCAATAAAACGAAGACTATTCGTTCTATTGTTATATTACCATATATTTGCCGTATATTTGCCGTTCTGTCAATACATTTTTTTACAAAGAGCGTGTTTTTCGGTATATCCGTCCCACGTTTTCCGATTAAAAAAAAATCTCGACAAAACGGCGGCGGTATGGTATACTGATTATAAGTGTATATATCGTTTCAAAAGGAAGGGTCGTTATATGAAAAACAGTGAAAAAACGCTTGAAAAGATCGTTGCTCTTTGCAAAGGCAGAGGCTTTGTTTATCCCGGTTCGGAGATCTACGGCGGTCTTTCAAACTCGTGGGACTACGGTCCGCTCGGCGTTGAGTTTAAGAATAATGTTAAAAAGCTTTGGTGGAAGCGTTTTGTTCAGGAAAGCGAGCACAATGTCGGTCTCGACTGCGCTATCCTGATGAATCCGCAGGTCTGGGTCGCATCCGGCCATGTCGGCGGCTTTTCCGATCCGCTGATGGACTGCAAGGAGTGCAAGACCCGTCACCGTGCAGACCAGCTTATCGAGGCGTCGGGTGCAAACCCTGCTGGTTGGACAAATCAGCAGATGAGCGATTATATCAAGGAAAACGGCATTGTCTGCCCGGAATGCGGCAAGAGCAACTTCACCGATATTCGTCAGTTCAACCTTATGTTTAAGACATTCCAAGGCGTGACCGAGGACAGTAAGAATGAGATCTATCTGCGTCCCGAGACCGCTCAGGGCATATTTGTAAACTTTGCGAATGTTCAGCGTACAACACGCCGCAAGGTCCCGTTCGGTATCGCTCAGATCGGTAAGTCGTTCCGCAACGAGATCACTCCCGGCAACTTCATCTTCCGTATCCGCGAGTTTGAGCAGATGGAGCTTGAATTTTTCTGCAAGCCCGGAACAGATCTTGAATGGTTTGCTTTCTGGAAGGATTACTGCAGAAAGTTCCTCACCGATCTCGGCATTAAAGATGAAAATATCCGTATGCGCGATCACGAGAAAGAGGAGCTTGCGCACTATTCCAACGCAACGACCGACTTCGAGTATCTCTTCCCGTTCGGCTGGGGTGAGCTTTGGGGCATTGCCGACAGAACCGATTTCGACCTTACCCAGCATCAGAAAACATCGGGCAAGTCGCTTGAATATTTCGACCCGACAACCAATGAAAAGTATCTTCCCTATGTTATCGAGCCGTCGCTCGGTGCTGACCGTATGGCGCTCGCGCTCCTCTGCGAGGCTTACGATGAGGAGACCGACGACAAGGGCGATATCCGTGTCGTTATGCGATTCCATCCGGCAGTCGCTCCGATCAAGGCGGCGGTTTTGCCGCTTTCAAAGAAGCTTTCCGAAAAGGCTCTCGAGATCAGAGATAAGCTCGCAAAGACCTTCTCTGTCGATTTCGACGATGCGGGAAGTATCGGCAAGCGTTACCGCAGACAGGACGAGGCAGGCACTCCGCTTTGCATAACCTATGATTTCGAGTCGGAAGAGAGCGGTAAGGTCACTGTACGCGACCGCGACACAATGGAGCAGGAGCTTGTTGAGATCGATAAGCTCGAAGAGTATATCAGCAAAAAGATCAATTTCTGATTATGGATATGAATTTCAGAACAAAGGCGTTCGGCGGATATGATAAAGCGGATGTTCTGACCTTTATCAATTCGCTGATGAAGGAGTATAATTCCCGCCTTTCGGTTTATGTTGACCGAATTGAAAAGCTGAAAGGCGAGAATGATCAGCTCAAAAAGCAGCTTTCAAGCGAGCAGGCTAAGGCGACTATCGCTCATCTCGAAGCCGAGCGCGAGCTTTTGAATGAACGCACCCGCGAGCTGAGCGACGCTCTCGATCAGACAAGGGAGAAGCTGAGCATTCTTGCCGACAGGATAATAGAGCTTGAGCGCGATCGGCTTATTTCGGAAGAGCCGGAGAAAAAAATCATTCCCGAAAAGGTGGAAGTGTCGGCAACCGATGCAAACGCCGAAAGCCCGGAGCCGACCGAAGAGCCGACCGACAAGGCAGAACCCATTAAGTCGGAAGGTGTGAAGGCTGAGCCGAAAGAAGAGAACGCATCGGCAGAGCAGGAAAAAGCGAAGCCGAAAGCCGAGCCGGAAAAAACGGCGGCGGAAGCTGTCCGTACGGCAAGGTCGAAGGACGCTATAATCGCTGCGCTCGAGCAGGTGGAGCTTTAAATGGAACATAAGATCAACACAAGCGAGCTGAAAACGCTTGCTAAAACTATTCACGCGGGAGACAGAGTGCTGCTTTCGGGCGTTGTTTACACTGCGCGTGACGCCGCACACAAGCGGATAATCGCACTTTTGGACAGTGGTGAGCCGATCCCGATCCCGATCGACGGTGCGGCTGTCTACTATGCCGGCCCGACCCCTGCGCCGAACGGACTGCCGATCGGCTCGTGCGGTCCGACGACATCCGGCAGGATGGACCCTTTTGCACCGAGACTTCTCGATCTGGGGCTTTGCTGTATGATCGGAAAGGGTGAACGAAACGACGCTGTTTGTGACGCGATCAGACGAAACGGCGCTGTTTATCTTTGCGCTGTCGGCGGTGCGGGCGCGCTTGCCTGCAAGTGTATAACAAGCTGCGAGGTCATTGCGTTTGACGATCTCGGCTGCGAATCAATAAAAAAGCTCGAATTTAAGGATTTTCCGCTGATTGCAGCCATTGACTGCCACGGTGGAAACCTTTTCAAAAAATAAAGCAGGAGGCTTTTATGACAGAAACTATAACAAGTATGACTGCCAATGCGGCGAACGACACCGGTCTTGCCGCCACAATGACGGGCTGGTTTGAACAAATCGGAATACCTCCGATATTAATAGTTTTTCTGATTTCGGTATTACCGGTCCTCGAACTCAGAGGCGGACTTATTGCGGCGGCTATCCTGCATATCGATTGGTCGCTTGCTTTTCCGATATGTCTGCTGGGCAATGTGCTTCCGATACCGTTTATTTTACTTTTTATTAAAAAGATATTTGAATTTATGAAACGCAAAGGCATTTTAAAGGGCCTTGTGGAACGGTTTGAGAAAAAAGCCGAATCCAAGAGTGAGGACGCTAAAAACAAGACCCGATGGGGCAAGATAATCTTTATTTTCTGCTTTGTTGCGATACCTCTGCCGGGCACGGGCGGCTGGACAGGCGCGCTGATAGCCTCATTTATGAATATGCGGCTTAAAGACTCCATACCGGCTATTGTGCTCGGTGTGCTCACAGCCGGTATAATAATGTCGGTGCTGACATATCTTGTGCCTAATCTGTTTGGATTTTAAATTTACAACTATAAAAAACACTCTGTATCATTTGTTCGATACAGAGTGTTTTGTTTTGCTTTTCTTAATATTTAATGTGCCAGATATTCAGCGCATAGTCGCGTACAGCGCGATCGGAAGCGAAGATGCCTGCGGACGCGATATTGACAAGCGACATCTTGTTCCAACGCTTGCGGTCGTTATAAAGCTCGGTCGCCTTCTTCTGCGCATCGCAGTAAGCGGCAAAGTCTTTAAGAGCCATATAGGTATCGACATTCTTCAAGGTGTTTGCAACGCTCGGAGTATAAAGCTGCGAGGAGCTGCCCGAAAGCATGGAGAGGATCTGACCGAGCAGCGGATCGTTTTCATAGACCGATCTCGGATTATAGTTGCTCTTGATCGCCTCAACCTCATCTGCAAGCATACCGAAGATGATAATGTTATCATCGCCGACTGCACGGTGAATTTCGACATTAGCGCCGTCCTCAGTGCCGAGCGTTACAGCACCGTTGATCATCAGCTTCATATTGCCTGTGCCCGAAGCCTCTGTACCCGCAAGCGAGATCTGCTCGCTTATATCTGCCGACGGCATAAGGATCTCAGCAAGAGTTACACGGTAGTTCTCAAGGAACACGACCTTCAGTCTGCCCTTGACATCGGGATCTTTATCGATCATATCGGCAATGTTGTTGATAAGCTTGATAATGTCCTTTGCGAGGAAGTAGCCCGGAGCAGCCTTTGCCGCGAACAGATATGTCTTCGGTGTGAAGTTGCCGTTCGGATTTGCCTTGATCGCAAGATAGTCCGCAATGATATGCATTGCGTTCATGTGCTGACGCTTATACTCATGCAGACGCTTTGCCTGAACATCGAACATAGTATCCGGATCGATGATCTGACCCTGAGTGCGGCGGACATAATCCGCAAGACGCTGCTTATTCTCGCGCTTGATCTTCTCAAGACGCTCGAGCACCGCGCTGTCGTTCTCATAACCCTTGAAGTCAATAAGACGGGAAGCGTCGGACTTGTATTTTGTGCCGATAGTTTCATCGAGCAGCTTTGTGAGTCCGGGATTGGACTGGCAGAGCCATCTGCGATGAGCGATACCGTTTGTGACATTGGTGAATTTTTCGGGATAGAGTGAATAATAGTCGCTGAACAGGCTGTCTTTCAAAATCTCCGAATGGAGCTCGGAAACACCGTTTACACAGTGACCGCCGATAACCGAAAGGTTAGCCATTTTGATAACGCCGTTGGAAATAACAGCGGTTCTCTCGACAAAATCGACATTTTGTGTCTTTTCCCAGACTTCTCTGCGAAGTCTGTTATCTATCTCGCGGACAATCTGATAAATTCTCGGCAGACGCTCGCTGAACAGATCGACCGGCCAGCACTCAAGCGCCTCGCTCATGACTGTGTGGTTGGTGTAAGCCACGGTGCGGTTGACAATGTGCCAAGCCTCGTCCCAGCCGAAACCGCATTCGTCAAGAAGAATACGCATAAGCTCGGGGATAACGAGAGCCGGATGAGTATCATTGATGTGAATGGCGATCTTATCAGGCAGGCAATGCATATCCGCATTCGATTTGAGATAACGCTGAACGATATCCGAGATCGAAGCCGAAACCAGAAAATACTGCTGCTTTAAGCGAAGCGATTTACCCTCGATATGGTTGTCCGACGGATAAAGCACCTTACTGATGACCTCAGCCATTGCGTTCTGCTCCATTGCACGCAGATAATCGCCTTCATTAAACAGCTTCATATCAAAGCCCGGTGCTTTTGCGCTCCAAAGGCGAAGCACTGCGATACCCTTACCGTCATATCCTTCGACCATCATATCGTGCGGAATGGCGATAACAGGTGTGTAATCGACCTGCTCTACCTTATGGTAGCCGCCGTACCAGCTTTCTTCTATTCTGCCGTCGAAACGAATCTCGACTGATTCGTCCGGTCTGTCGTTGAGCCATACCTTGCCGCCCGGAAGCCAGAAATCGGGCATCTCGGTCTGCCAGCCGTCAACAAGCTTCTGCTTGAAGATACCGTATTCATAAAGAATCGAATAGCCGTATGCCGGAATACCCTGCGAAGCAAGACCGTCAAGGAAGCAAGCAGCCAGTCTGCCGAGACCGCCGTTGCCGAGACCTGCGTCCGGCTCGAGCTCATAGAGGTTTTCAAGCTTAACTCCGAAGGACTTGAGTGCTCTCGAAAAAGCCGACTCAAGACCGAGATTGAAAAGAGTGTTCTTAAACGATCTGCCCATCAAAAATTCCATGCACAGATAGCAAACCTGTTTTTTGCCCTCTTTTTCGACTTTATCGGAAAATTTATTGAAATTTTCATCTGTTATATCTTTGATGACCATCGAACAAGCTTTGTAAAGCTGGCTGTCCGTTGCGTCTTCGGGCTTAACGCCGTAACGCGTGCCGAGCTTTTCCTTTAAAAGCTCTGCGATCTGGGTTGAAGTTAATTTCTTTGCCATTTGCGTTGAGCAGCCGCAGTCCCTGTTGCGCCTGCATTCCTCCTTGTACTATTTATTTTGTAATAAATTGATCTAATACAATACATTATATATAATACACTAATTGAACGCAAATTGCAACAAAAACTTGAGGTTAGGT